>DUHJ01000120.1:3691-4143 GCA_013330925.1 Candidatus Poseidoniaceae archaeon
ACGAATTACGTCAACCTCGACATGGCCGGTGTCAACTGGCCCGGTGGCGGCGGTGCGCCGCACGGTGATCCTGAGCCGCAGATCGACGAAGACGGCTACCCGAAGGACGAGGAAGTCTGGCCGATGCGCGTCTACATCGGACCCAGCCTCGACCATGACCTGTTCAACCAGCCGGGCATGGTCGGTCTCGCCCAGTGGATCGGCTCCGATGCCGTGGGCGTGGAGGCGCAAATGTCGACGCTCGTCGGCGCCGGGCACGAAGAATCGACGTGGAAGGTCGACGACTGGTTGGAGAACGACCGGCCGGAGATCATCGTCTACGAGGACACCACCGCGCGAAGCGACCACGACAGTTTCCAGCGCAACCTCGGCACCGTGACCATGGGCTTCGGTGGCCTTGTGGACGGGTACTGGTGCTACCACCAGACCTGCGACACCCTTGAGGAAATGGA
>DUHJ01000120.1:4497-4707 GCA_013330925.1 Candidatus Poseidoniaceae archaeon
GACGCCCAATCGGGCACGTCAAACCTGGTCGATGCGCTGGACACCATCACGTGGTGGGCCGCGTATTCCTTCTTCCATCTGGACGAAGAGCCGGTGCTCAACGCCTACCTCTGAACGAACGTTGTCTCAAGAACCGCGAGTCACGGGTCCCAAAACTTTGGATTGGCATCATCCGACGCGCCCTCCGTTGTGGCGGGTTCAACGTTCACG
>DUHJ01000085.1 GCA_013330925.1 Candidatus Poseidoniaceae archaeon
CCGGGGCATGCCGCTCTTGAGCAGACGGAGGCGACGACGGTAGTCGGTGGTGGCCGAGAGACGGCGGCGGAAAATGGTACGGCGACGGGTGTGCTGCATCAGGATTCACTCTCCTTGAAATGGACGCCTTCGACGCCCATCTGGGTGCGCATGTGCGCAATGGATCGGTACGAACCGCCCTTCGCCTTGAGGTAGTAGTGGCGGTAAGCGTTGGCGTCCAAGGTGCCGTCGGTGCGGAGGTCCTTGAGGACGCGGCGCTGCGCACGGATGGTCCGCATCCAGCGGGACTTGCGAGGGTTGCGCGCGTTGGCGGTACCTTGTCGCTTTCCTTGCCCCTTGCGGCGGCCCTTGCGTTTTTGTTCAAGACGAACGCGAGCGCGGACGCGGGAGGTTCCTTGAACGGCCTTGGCCTTGATGATGCCCTGGTCGATGAACTCACGAATGTCCTCTGTTTGGACGGCGCTGGCGACCATGTCGATGTAGTCGGAGTTGATCCACACACGGTGGACTCCGCATCCGAGGATCTTGGCAGCGAGGCGCTTCTGGTTGGTCAACTGCATCAGGCATCCCTCCGGCGGTTGAGCACGCGAATGCCGAGTTCGTCGGCACGGGCGTGAATGGTGGCACGCTTGCGGCCGCCGACGGCGGAGCCGATGCGGGCTGCCTCCACGGCGGGGTCAATGGCGTCGAGGTCGGCCACGTTGTGGACCATGACCTCGGAGAAGCCGCTGGGGTGCAGGCCGCGAGCGGCTGCAACCTTTCCGTGACCAACACGGACAAGCGATCCGCGGTACTTGTAGTTCCGACGTTGCTTGTTGTCCATCCCCTTGGGCTTGCGCCATCCAGAGCGGGACAAGCGCGCATAGCGGAACCATTCGGTTCGGCGGAAGGTGGGGGTCTTGGCCTTCTGAGCCGCACGCAGGGCCAAGGCCTCGCGGGTGGCGTCGTCGAGCACGGGCTTTTGGCGTGCGGTGTGAAGTTCATCCTCACCCTCGCCGTCCCAGTCGTCGTCGTCCCATGCGTCATCCTTGTCCTGAGAGGCTTCAGGCGCCTCGGGAGCTTCGTCTTGTGCGGGAGCGTCATCGGCGCCTTCGAGGCGAGCGATGAGGTCCTTCTTGTTCCCAGAAACGGGAAGGTCACGTTCCTTGAGCAACTCCTTGAGTTGCGCCACGGTCATGCTGCTGAAATCGTCAGACATCTTGATCACTCCTTCGCAACGCGGTAGATACCGTCTTGGAACACGCGGCGGTCACGGTTCTTCACCGTGGTGCAGCGTTCGATGTTTGCTGCGGTCTGACCGACCGCCTCCTTGTCGATGCCGCTCACGATGACGTCGGTCTTGTTTTCGACGCGAACGTCAACGCCACTGAGGATGTCGGCTCGGCGAGGGACACGCTCACCGAAGTAATTGTTCACCACGAACTCAGAACCTTCAACCTTCATGGTCATGGGGAAGTGAGAGTAGAAGCACCGCAAGGTGTAGGAGAAGCCGTCGGTGACGCCCTTCACCATGTTCTTGATGTGGGCATTCCAAGTACCGGCGAGTGCCTTTTCCTTGCGACGTGCAAGGTCAATGCGGACCATGAGGCCAGCACCGTCCTGCAGGAGCTGCACGCGGCTGCTTTGGAACGCACGGGAGACTTCACCCTTGGGGCCCTTGACGGTCAGCACACCATCGGCGATGGCTGCGCTGACGCCCTCGGGCAGGTCGATGGCGTGTTCGATTCGGTCAATCTTCACCATGGTCTCACCTCAGTACACAAAGGCCAGGAGTTTCCCACCGATGCGGGCGTCCTTGGCGTCGTAGTGGTTCATCACACCAGAGCTGGTCGAGAGGATCAGAAGTCCGAAGTCCTGCGCAGGCAGGTAGCGGGACTCCCACTGCTCGTACTCTTGGCGGCGCACGCTGTGGCGCGGCTTGACGGTGCCACAGCGGTTGATGGCTCCACGAAGTTGGACGGCGTAGTGTCCACCACGTCCGTCCTCTTCGCGCTCGTACTCACCGACGTAGCCGGCTTTCTGCATGATGGAAAGGACGTTGCCCAACAGCTTGGAAGCCGGGGAAAGGGCAACGGTCATTTTACCGGCCTGTTCAGCGTTGTGAATCTTGACCAGTGCGTCGTTCAGCGGATCGAATTGCATCTTACATCCCCCTCCTCAGTTCAACTTCCTGAAGCCAATTTCGGGCCCCACGTCTCGGAAACACTGGCGGCAAAGGCGCAGCCCGTGTCGGCGAATCAGACCGCGGCGGCGGCCGCAGCGTCGGCAGCCGTTCGTACGGCCAATGCGTTCTCCATGATCTCGTGCCATTTTCTTCACTCCTCCATGATTTCCAGACCAAACGTCTCCTTGAACCAAGCACGGGACTGGTCCGGAGTGACGCGGTGCTGTTGTCCGACCTTCCCCTTGTGGCGACGGCGTCGAGAGACGCGATGGCCGGGGCGCTCGAGCACCACGGTGATGTCCATGCCGAAGATGCCGATCTCAGGATCGTACTTCTGCTCGGGGAAATCCGTGTAGTCACGGATGCCGAAGGAAAGGTTGCCAGAGCGGTCGAAGTTCCACGACGGGATGGTGTTCTCACGAACCCAGAAGGCTTCCTTGAGGAAGCTCATGATGCGCTCCTGGTCCCGCATGGTCACTTTACAACCGATGGGAGCGCCTTGGCGCACCTTCAGGTCGCGGTTTTGGATGCGACCGAGGGTGCGCTGTGGGCGGACACCGGTCACGAGTTCCAGCACCTTCTCGGCGTTGAGGAGGCGTTCGCCACCTTCTCCCACACCGATGTTGACGGAGATTTTGGTGATGCGTGGTTGCATCATGGGGTTGACGGACTCGCTCACGCGGCCACCTCCGTGGTCGGCAGGTCGGCGGATCCGACAGCAAACACGTTACCGACGGTGGTGCCGAAGTCGTCGAACTGAACCTCGTTGGGCATGCTCGAGCGCTTGACGATGTATTCCTTCACGTCGGCGAAACTGCCCACGTGCACACCGCCGATGAGGTAGCATCGGGTGCCCTCGGCGAAGACGATGTGCTCCAGGACCTCTTGGTCCGGAAGGGAGATGCGCACCGCATCGTGGGTGGCGTATTGATTTGCATCGTCGACGAGGAAGTTGCGGCCGTCGTGGAGGTTGACCTGAGTCTTTCCGCCCTTGATGGTGTTCTTCCCTTCCACACGGCAAACCTTCCACGCGGCGTCTGACGCGGGGATGGGGCGGTAGCGGAGGCGACCCTTGTGGTCGAGGATGCAGCGGTAGTTGTCTTCGCCCAAGGTGAGGACGTCCATGAGGCCGACGCTTCGGCGGGTCTCACGGCACACGCGGCCGTCGACCTTGACGATGCCTTGGTTGAGGATGGCGCGAACCTCACGGTTGGAGGTCGCGAGACCGAGGACGTCGCGGATGATCATGTTGAGCGGCATACCGCGCTCGAGGGAGTGGGCTCCGGGCTTGGGCTTGGACACCCAGATGCTGGTCTTCCGGGGAAGAGGCCAGCTGCGGGGCATGACGAGGCGCTTCAGGTGGTTTGGGCTGGCCATGATGTTCAACTCCTGTTCTCCGTGAGTTTCTGCATTCGCAGCTTGTCTGATTCGTCCAGACGGGTGATGACGACGTTCGAGGCGTGCACGGGGACGGCTTCCTCACGGTTGTCGGACTTGGCGACGGTGACGCCTTCAATGGTGAGGCGACCCGTGTTGGAGTCGACGGTCAGGACGACCCCTTCGGTCGCCCCGTCGTGGCGCTTGCCACCGTGGCGCTTGCCACCGTGTGCCATGTCGCCACGGACCACGCGAACGGTGTCGCCAACGCGAACCGTGGTGGTACGAAGGTGAGCGAGGCGCTCGTCGGGGTTCGCCAACATGAGGCGTGCCGCAACGTTTCGTCGCTTGATGTGCTGGGGCGCGTTGGCCTGGGCCTTGCGCTGCTTGCCGGGCTTGCTGCTCTTCACCATCATCTCACCTCACACAATTTGCTTCGCCGTGGCGGCGATCCTAGGCCAGCGCTCTGCGGCTTCGCGAGCCACTGGGCCCTCGATGTCGGAACCTTGGACGTCGCCACGCTCGTTGACGATGACGCAGGCGTTGTCCTCGAACTGCACCCAACTTCCGTCGGCACGACGGAAGGGGCGGCGTTGCCGCACGATGACGGCGTTGAACATTTGGCGACGGGTTTGCGGGGTCCCCTTCTTGACGGAGACCTTCGCAAGGTGCCCGACACCCGCGGAGGGGTATCGGCGCATGGTGCCACCGAGCTTCAGGACGTTGATGATCTGGACGACCTTTGCGCCGGTGTTGTCGGCGACGTGGAGGCGTGCAGCCGTGGGCAATCCACGGGTTTGACGGCCGGCGATGCCCTTCATCAGGCCTCACCACCGGAGGTAACTTCGATCACACAGAAGGCGACCGATTTGGAAAGCGGGCGGCATTCCATGACCTTGACCGTGTCACCGACCTCGACCTTGCCGATGCAGGCAGGGAGGTGGGCGCTCATCTTGCTGGTTCGCTTCTCGTATCGCTCATACTTCTGCATGTAGCGCACGTTGTCACGCTGCAAGGTGATCGTGTTCTGCATACCAACGCTGGCGATGGTGCCCTCGAGCACCTGGCCGCGCAAGCGGAGGCTGCCGTAGAAGGGACAGTTCTCGTCCCCGTCCCACTCATCAGTGGGGGCCTTCACGTCGATTCCAATGTCTCGCATGTTCACACCTTCGGGTAGTTGCGGTTGGTCCTGTCTTCGGGTCGCTGCCGCATCAGCGAGCCGTCGATGACGGTCGAGAAACCGTCGATGGAAAAGGAAAGCCCGGCCTTGCCGAGCGTGAGGGCGCGATCGCCCTCGAGGAGATGGAGGGTATGGCGGGTCTCGTCCACGACGAGCCCTTGTCGGCCGACCAACGTCGGGTCGGCGGCGTCAACGACGGTCAAACCGGCGCCGATCCAGGGGAGATTACGAACGTCCATGATCATCGCACCTCCACATTGTATCCGTTGTTTCGAAGCACCTGAGCCGCCTTCTTCTTGTGGTCCCCTTGGAGTTCAATCGTGCGTCCCTTCACCGTACCGCCAGCAGCACACTTGTTCTTGAGCAACTTTGCGAGTTTGTTGATGTCAATGGCACCGTCATCGAGCCCTTCCACCTTTGTCACAATCTTGCCGTACCTCCGCTTGTCCGTGCTCAGAATTGCGCGTTGTTGTTCCTTGGCGATCTCTTGGCAAATGCAGAGCTCGTTGGGGAGCCCACAAACGCTGCAGATGGCGGCCATGTGATGTTGTCTCCTTGAATTCAGTTGGCCCGCTGGGCGAGGTGGGTCTTGATGCGCGCGATGCTGCGGCTCGTGGCCTTGTAGGCCCCCATGTTGGCGGGGGTGCCACCAAGCGCCTTTTCCGCGTTGAGTTGGAGCATCTCCTCCTGCAGTTCGAGCAGGCGGGATTGCAGAGCGTCGAGGCTCATCGAAGCGATGTCGCGGTTGCTGACGTAGGTCACTCCTTCACCTCCTCGGCTGGGGCTTCGGCTGCTGCGGCCGCCCGGTTGGCCAACTCTTCGTCGCTGAAGATGCTGATTTCGTGGGGCAAGCGCGTACCAGGTCGCATGATTTCGACGGTGACGCCGATGGTGCCGAGTTTCTTCACGCACACCGAGTAGCCCTTGTCCATGTAGCGTTCTGCGGTTTCACCGCAGTACTTCACGTGACCAAGAATGAACTTCTGGGTGCGGTTGCGCGACCCGGTCAACTTCCCTGCGAGGGTGATGATGACACCACGGGCGCCTGCGTCCATGATGTTCTGAGCGGCGGAGTGGCCAGCACGGCGGTAGTACCAGCCGCGCTCCATTGCTGAAGCGATCTTCTCGGCCATGACCTGCGCGTTGAGCGCTGGCGTTTCGACCTCGACCACGTCGAGCTTCGGGGAGGGGAGGGTGAACTCGTCGTTCAAGCGGCGCTGAAGTTCGTTGATGATTTTGCCACGGCGACCGATGACCATGCCCACGCGCTCCGCGGTCACGGTGACCTTGGTGCCCGCGGGGGTACGAACGATATCGAGGCCACCGAAGCCGGCCTTCTTCGTGTTCTTCATCAGGAACTCCTTGACCAACAGACGGTCGACGTTCCGGTTGACAATGCGGCGGATGCTGTTTTCCTTGCTCATCATGTTCACCTCAGAACTCGTCGTCCTCCGCGTCGTAGGAGTCAGGAGCCTCAAGGAAGACCTCGAGGTTCACCTGGTAGTGATTCTTGGGGGTCGCTCGGCCACGGGCACGGGGCATGAAGCCACGCTTGATGAGGCCACGGTGGGCGGCGATGTGGGTGATGATCATGTCCTCAGCGTCGATGTCCTCGTGCTGGTGGCGGGCGTTGTCCATCGCGCTGTTGAGGAGCTTGATGACCACACGGGATGCCTTGACGGGGTAACGACCGGGACCCATTCCACCCTTGCGGTGACCGACCATCGAGGGGCCAGATCGCTTGCGCTTCTTGTTGCCGGAACCCAAGCGGTATGGGATGGCCTCGGCCTTGGCCCGAATGTCGGGTCGGTCCGAATCGATGAGAAGGACCTTCTCGAGCTTGCGGACGGCAGCACCGGCGGTCATGCCGCGAACGGTGCGGCAGATCTCGAAGCAGGCCTTGACGTGAACGTCCACGTTGGTGGCGCGTGCAACCGAAAGACGGTTGCCCTGCAAAGGCTGAGTGAAGCCCTTCTGAGGGAGTTGACGACGCTTGTCGCGTCGGTTCATGGTTCGTGCATTCTTGCCCATTCATCTCACCTCACTTCAGCGGCACGTGCTTCGACGACCGGGTTGCACCCACACCGGGGCCGCTGTGAGCGACGCTGCGGCGGGTCAGGGCGAATTCACCGAGGTAGTGCCCGATCATCTCGGGTCGGACCTCGATCTCGACGAAGGCTTGGCCGTTGTGCACGGCGATGCGCTTGCCGACGAACTCGGGGAGGATGACCATGTCACGACGGTGCGTGCGCACGGTACGGCCGCTGGTGCGGCGGATGCGGTCGAGGAGACGCTCGTTCTCTTCGGAAAGGCCACGGGCAATGGTGCGGCGGGCTCGGGCGGGGAGGAGCTCGATGACCGACATGCTCTCCGACTCTTCAGAGGGCCAAAGTGGCATGTCCTTGAGGTCGGCGACGGAATATCCACGGTACGTGAACTCCTTCTTCGCACGGGAGGTCGTCGTTGCGAGACGCTTGCGCGCCTTGCGGCGGGACGCCTTGGGCGTCATGAATGACTTCTTCTTCTTCGCCATGCTCACTCACCTTGCTTCGACTTGCCGCGACCTCGACCCGTGCGGCGTGGGGCGATCAGACCGACCTTGGCACCAGGTGAGGTGCCGCGGGCGACGGAGTTGGGACCGTGAACGGCCTGGTGGTTTCCACCACCGTGTGGGTGGTCCACGGGGTTCATGGCGACACCGCTGACGTGCGGGTACAGCTTCCCACGGGCCTTGGCCTTGTAGTACGCTGCACCTGCGGTGCGCAGTGGCATGTCGCTTCGGCCGTGGCCTGCGAGCACGCCAATGGTGGCCCGGCAGGTGCCAGGGAGCATCTTGAGCGAGCCCGAGGGAAGTCGGACACGGATCTTGTCGCCCACGGCACCCTCGACGATGGCCGAGTTGCCGCCGGAACGTGCAACCTTGCCGCCGTCGCCTGGGCGAAGTTCGACGTTGTTCACGGCCGTCCCTTCAGGGATGTTGGCCAGTGCGGTGATGTTTCCGGGCTTCAGGGACACGTTGTTGCCGATGGCAATGCTGGAGCCAACGGCCACGCCTTCCGTAGCGACGACCATGGTGGTGTCGCCGTCAGGGAGCTTGATTTTGGCCAGCGGAGCGGTATGAACCGGGCTGTGGATGAGTTCGATGACCTCTCCGACCACGTCGTTTTCACGTGGCATGAAGTTCTTCCCGGGGAACCGGTGGCTGGACACCTTGTAGCGAGGGGAGGACCCCTTGCGCTGTGCACGAATTCGCTTACCCATGTTTCATCCCTCCAATTTCAGAACGCACCCAGGCGCATTGCGGCGTCTTCCGCGTCGTATCCTTCCGCCAAGCGCACCGAGGCGTGCTTGCCGTGCTTGGTGATTCGCGTGTTGACTTTCGCGACCTCAACTTCGAAGATGGTCTCGACCGCGCGAGCGATCTGGGTTTTGGTGGCCCGCTTGTCGACGATGAATTCGAGGCGCTGCTCCATGGAGCGAGCTTCCATCGACTTCTCGGTCAGCCAGGGCATGATGATGACGTCGTATGCATCCATGATCTCACCTCAGTTCATGGCCTCCACGGCGCTCTTGGTGAACACCGTCAGACGGCCGACCGCCCCACCGGGGGCGAGGTCTTCCGCGCAGAGGTCCTTGACCGCCACGACGTCAACGCCGGGGAGGTTGCGCACCGCGTGCGCGAGTCCTTCCTTGCGGGAGACAACGAGGAGCACCGACTTGGGCGTCTTGTGGACGCGACCACGCATGGTACCCTTTCCGGGGCGGATCTTGCGGCCTTCTCGGGCTCGACGCAAGTCCTCTCCGAGGCCGAGGGCCTCGAACATCGCCTTGGCCTTGCGCGTTGCATGGCCGTGGTTGAAGGATTCGATGTCGTAGGAGGTGCTGTCGCCGTCAACGATCTCGGTGTAGGAACCGAGGACGATGGGGAGCGAATCCACACCGTCACCAAGTCGGTGTCCACGGGCAACGACCGTCGCGACATCGGTGGTCGCGGCCAGTGCTGCGTCTCGGGCAAGACGGCGCTCCTTCTGGTTGAGCTTACGGGACCAGTCGCGCTCGACCTTCGGGCCGTGCGCACGGCGGCCGCCGAGCGTGTGAGGGTTCTGAGCACCACGGCGAGAGCCGGTGCGGCGCATGATACGGGACACACCACGGCCCTTGCCCCACCATTCGACGGAGTGCTTCATACCGGCCATTGGTCGGCGCTTTCCGACGTGTCGTCGGGAACCGTAGGCTTGTCGACGATTTGCTCGGCTGGATGCAACAGCATCACGGACCAAGTCTTCACGAACGGATTGACTGAATGAGTCTGGAAGGGTGACATTTGATCCATCTTCAACACTGATGTCGAAGACGCTCTGAAGGCGACCTGCATCCATCTCATCCTGTGTGAT
Source organism: Candidatus Poseidoniaceae archaeon (assembly GCA_013330925.1). Taxonomy (GTDB): domain Archaea; phylum Thermoplasmatota; class Poseidoniia; order Poseidoniales; family Poseidoniaceae; genus MGIIa-L3; species MGIIa-L3 sp11892u. The sequence goes on from DUHJ01000085.1 coordinate 9,116, forward strand.
GTTGTTACTGATGTTCTTGACAGCTACCTTCATGTTCAGGCCCCCTGCTTACTTCGTGTACTTACGTAGGTGATTTCGTATGGCTGTAGCTCCTCGTTGGAGCGCATAGCATCACGGAATCGGATCAAACGCTTGGCAGGTCCTGGAACGCTACCCTTGATGAGAATGTAATCGGATTTGACTTCGCCGTAGTGAAGGAAACCACCAGCGGGTGTGATGGTGTGTTCTTCAGGATTTGCGATTCGTAGAACACGCTTGTTGAACTCGGTTCGCTGGTGATATCCAGTTTGTCCACCTTGACGGATGGTCTTTCGAACGTATCCCGTACCAAAGTCACCCATGTTACCGTGTTGTCGGCGCTTCTTGGAGTTCTTGTGCGATTGAAGTTTTCCACCAAATCGTCGGATAACACCTTGCCATCCATATCCCTTGGTAACTGCGACGATATCGGTCATTGCACCTTCCTCAAACGCATCGGTGAAGGAAACTTCCTGTCCGAGACGTTCTTGGGCAAATGCGAGTTGATCGCTAGACGCACCGCCATCAAGTCCAACTTCCATGACTTCAGGGACCTTTGAAGGGGACCCTGTAACGTTGGATGGTTGTGTTGCAACGATGAGGCGAACTTCGCAGAGATCTTGCTTTCCAAGATTCTCAAAGTGTTCCTCTGCGTCGTGATTCTTACGGTTCGATACACGGTCGAAAATTTCTGGGAATGAATCTGTGAGTGTCTCTGCATCAACCCATACTTCGCCTGCAGCTTGCTTGCCGTAAGGGGTCATTCGATAACCACGGACACCAAGAATTCGCATCTTGGGCACCTCGACGACAGTCACAGGAATTCGAATCTCCTGTCCGGCGCTGGTTGATCGTGGGTTGAGGTCACGGGCAAGAACGTGTGTCATTCCTGCCTTCCAACCTGCAAATCCTTGCATTCGTACTTCGCTTGCGTCACTGGTCGGCCATGACTTGACGTGACCAAAGGGTCGACTGGCCCGCTTTCGCGGGCTAAACGCCATGCTACCTCGACGTGGGTGGTTTCTTTTTGCCATTTTGGGCTCCTCCATTATTCTACAACACAGAGGCTCCGTGGAGCGTGCGAGGGCTCTTCAGGCCGGGAGTAGCCGTGACACAGAGCGCCATTTCCACGAACGGGAAACGGTGCCAGCGGGTTCCATCCGGATTGCCCAACGTGTCTGGCTGCTCACCCTTAGAGCAACCTTCCGACTTTCCACCCCTATATGAGTAGTTCGGTATACAAGGTGCCTCAAACACAACGACGTCGGCTCGATTTAGCCCATGCACATCATCCTTTTGAACCCTCGACTTTTTCATCGAATCATGCCTGTCTTACACCACCCGTCTCTCCGGGATGGCATTGAGGCAAGAGGCTACCAAATCGAAGCCACGCAAGCCTGTATTCGTTGTTCGACATTATTGGTAATGCCTACAGGATTTGGTAAAACTGCTGTCCAATGGAACTGTATTGCTGATGCACTGGAGTCTGGCATATCAAAAATCGTCATTACTGCGCCGACGGTTGGTTTGGTGGAACAACAACGGAGAATGATTCTCGAACGTATTCTCATCGACGAAGATAACGTTCGGACGTACACCGGTGGAGATCGGCCTGCAAAGCGTGGGACAATATGGGAAGATGCAACCATCATTATCGCAACACCTCAAGTTGTTCGAAACGATGTGGATTCGGGACTAATTCATCTTGGTGACGTAGGATTGTTGATTATCGACGAAGCACATCACGCAAAAGGCAATCATGCCACAGGTCAAGTCGCAGATCGCTATCAACGTCAAGCCAAAGTCCCGTGGTTGGTTGCTGCTACTGCAAGCCCAGGTTCAACACAACGATCGATTGAGCAACTATGGAATCGGTTGAACGTGAAACAAATTTACGTTGCCAAACGAGAGGATGACTTGCTCAAACCATACGCTGTGGACATGAACGTTGCAACGATTCGAGTGATGCTCGACTCAACCACTTTGGCCCTTCTTGAACCGTTAGAAGCGCACCAGTTTGAGGAGACTGATGCCTTGAAACGCCAAGGGTTCCTTGCACCGACTGAGCACTTAACTGCAGGACTTATCGAGGAAGCGGCTCAACGTGCGAGTGTTGCCATTTCCCGTCGTGACCCACGAGGGTACGATGCAGCTCGACGCATCTCAGATGTCCGACGAATGCACATGTTGCTCGATTTGTTGAAGACACAAGGATTGCGTTCAGCCCGCTCCTACCTCGAACGTGCAGATGAACAACGACGAGAAGGTGAGCGATCAACAAGTCGTTTCCTCAAAAAACAGGTCATACACAACTTCCGACAATCGGTGCAAGATATGGACGAATGTCACCCGAAATCTGGAATGGTTCGCCAGCTTGTCGAGGAGCATTTGGAACAAAATCCAGACGAACGTATCCTCATCTTTAGCGAATACCGTGACACAGTCGATCATCTCGTGAACGATTTGAATCAAATCGAAGGTGCGATTGTCGATCGTTTCATTGGTCAAAGCAAGCGTGGAAAACGAGAGGGGATGTCGCAAAAGCAGCAACTTGCACAACTGGATAAGTTTCGAAATGGAGAGATGAATGTGCTTGTAGCAACATCGGTTGGCGAAGAAGGATTGGATGTCCCTTCTGCTTCCATGGTCTTGTTTTACGAGCCCGTATCCAGTGCAATACGTGCAATTCAACGAAGAGGTCGAACCGCTCGAGAACGAAGTGGATCTGTCCATGTCTTGGTTGCAAATGACACTCGGGATGTCCATGTTCTTCATGCTTCAAGAAACCGCGAGAAACGAATGCACAATGTTCTTGCAAGGATGCGCTTAGAAACTCCGATTGGTTCATTTGAAACTCGAAAAGAAGGGAACTTGTTGGAATTTGAAGTTTCAGTGGATGGTGTCAAGGGACCTTCGTTGACATTCTTGCAGGATGAACGCTTACGACTAAAATCTATAGAAGAAGTTACTGAGGGAGAAAAGATTGCTTCGCAAGAAGCGACGGCTAAGGTTTCCAAACAACCTGATTTGCACACGCGTTCTCGTTCACAGAAGAGCCTGTTCGACTTTGAGGACGATTCGACTGACCCTTGGGATCCTGTTCTAGATGGTCGGGACATCAACCGCCAATAATCATCGCACGGGTTCGGAGTTGTGCAAGACGGTCAGGGAAGTGACCGAGGGCGAAGGCTACCAATTCAGCAAGGTGGATAACAGGAACAGATGTATCCTTTCCAGTTACTTTGCCGGCTTTTACCTGGTATGAATCAAGATTCGCATGTGAAATCGTGCATGCACTGACAAGGAGTTGTGCGCCGTTTGCCTTGGCTTCGGAGAGAACACTTGCCGTCATGCGGAGTGCAGTCTTCTCGTTAGTCAACAGACTTGGTGATCCTACACTTTGACAACGAGCATCGTAGGCAACAGGAGTGCCTCCCAAAGCAGTAATCAGATCTTCGAGATAATGAGGGTTGAATGGGTCATCTTCTCCACAGAAACCATCCCGTTGCATGTAAGGACCGTAGTATGCAGCAATCTTCATGTTCAGAGGATTGAGAACAAATGCCTTGACTTTGTCCAAGCCGATTTCTTCAACAAGGAGGTGCAAGAGGTGTAGGGACTTTGCTTCACCTGCATACTCAATCTTTGACGTTCGAGCGATGAGGTTGTTCAATTGTGATGCAAGGACAGGATTTGCGTCCATGGTTGCAGCAGTATCACAATGTATGCTGTGTGAAGTAGCGCAGGACGTCATAATATCCAATCCTTTTTCTTCCGCTAGAGCAAGATTCCTTGCTGCAAGGGCGTGTTGAAGACGAGGCGATGCTTGTCGAATGATGTTTCCACCGTCCGAGGTTGCCTTTGGAAGTTCAACCAAGTCTATTCCAAGGGTCTTACAGAGAGGTTGAATGCAATCTTCAACTTCCATCATTGCTCCTCGTGCAACGTTCCCAGGATAGTAAGCTACCTTCATCAAAACACCTCAAAACCGTTGATCGAGTTCATTGAACAAACTGACCACTTCGTGGTGGCCTTCGACTTTACCATTGAACATGTTAGGGATTTTTCCGACACCTGCTGGAGGAAGCAGAAGTGCTTGCAGACTTCGAATAGGAGGTCCACCCGTGCGTGTGAATCCAAGCATCATTCGAGCCGAAACTCCGGAAAAGACGTTGGATACAAGACCCAGTGGTCCGAGAACTTGTCT
>DUHJ01000154.1 GCA_013330925.1 Candidatus Poseidoniaceae archaeon
GATTGGAGCGGTCGAGCAAGCGCTTTCCACCCGCGCGCACGCCACCTTCCGTCGGTTGATTCGCCAGGTCGAAGCGACCCCTCAAACCCTCGTGTTCGTCAACAGCAGGTCCGACGCAGAAACGGTCGGACAACGCCTCCAACAAATGGCGCCGCACCTCAACATCGGCGTGCACCACGGAAGCCTGGCCCAAGACACGCGGCAAGCGATGGAAGACGACCTGCGCTCAGGCGACCTCGATGCGCTTGTCTGCACGTCAAGTTTGGAATTGGGCATCGACGTCGGAAGCGTCCAACGTGTCATTCAGGTGAATTCACCCCGGTCCGTGGATCGGATGCTCCAGCGTGTCGGCCGTGCCGACCACCGCCTCGGTGGCCTTGGGCGTGGGCACCTCTTGGTGTGGGACGTGGACGAATTAAGCGAGGCAGCGGTCACTGCGCGGCGTGCGATGGAAGCGGCCATCGAGCCGGTAACGTGGCGGATGAAGCCGTGGAGCATCGCGGCCAATCAACTGGTGCTGATGGCGCATGCCCACAAAGCGGTCCCCTTGCACGAAGCGACGGCGATTTTTGCGGACGTCCCGCAATTCCCCGACTGGTCCCAAGAAGACACCCTGAACGTCCTGCGGGTCTTGGAGGACGGTTGGCTTGTGCGCGTGGTCGAGGACCCGACCAAAGTGCCTTGGTGGCGCTGGCCGGCTCCGGTTTGGGCTGAATCTGCCGCCTTGCTCGCCGCCAAACAGCAGGCCGTTCCAGAGCGCCCGGAGTGGAACACTCCGGACGAAGACCTCCCCAAGGACGTGCTTGCCCTGCAAGCACCGGTGCCAAAACGCTACGCAAAAGGCTGGTACGGTACCGCCGGGCGAACCCGGACTTGGGTCAGCAATCACCTCTCGATGATCCCCGACAAACACGCCTATCGCGTTCGTGATGCCGTGACCCGTCGGGCCATCGGTTCGGTGGACGAAGCATTCGTCTTGACCCTCAACGACAGCGGTGAGGAGGACGACGGGAGGATCGCGCGCTTCGTCATGGCCGGCATGACGTGGCGGATCGTGGACGCGGACCCTGAGCAAAGCGAACTCCTCGTCATTCCGACCAAGGACGTCGCGCAAGCCCCGACGTGGTTGGGTGAATTGCCGCCGGTGCCCGAGGACGTCGGCCGGGACATCGGCCGGTTGCGTCGCGCGGTGGCGGCTGACCTCAATTTGCCCTTGCCTGCGCACGAATCAACCTCTGCCCTCGACGTGTTGGGGCTGGGACAAGACGGTCCAGATTTGGCCGCGCATCCGATCGACGCCACCTGCCGGAGTCTGCTTGCTGAAGCCGTCATCGCTCACGTGGAAGCCACGGGCGATTTACCGACGGAACGCCGCATGACGGTGGAACAGCGCGACGACGCCGTGGTCATCAATTCTTGCCACGGAACCCTTGTCAACGAAGCCCTCGGCCAATTTCTCCTCGCCATGGCGAGCACAAAGACCGGCTCATGGGGTCGTTTGGTGGTCGAAGCCACCCGCATCTCGATTCAGGCCAGCGGCATCGGTCCACCAGACGTCATCGAGTGGCTGAACGACACGCCACCCGAAGCCCTCGTTGGGTTGCTTTCGGTCACCCTCCCCAATTCCCGCCAAGTGCGGTGGCGCTTTGCTGAAGTGGCGAAGACCTTCGGTGTGCTGCGGCACGGTGTTGATCCTCGAAAGATCAACCTACAGGCCCTGATCGGGCGGTACCGCGGCACGGTCGTGATGGAGGAGGTGCTCGGCAAGCTCTTCCACGAACGCATGGATGTGGAAGGTGCAGCACACGTGTTGGAAGCCATCCACGCCGGCCACATCACGGTGCATCACACCGCTGCAGGGCGCCTTGGCCTCTCCAACCGGGCCCGCAAAGATCTGCTCTTGCCGCAATGGGACAACGAGGCGGTGCGAGAACGCTTGCGTTTGCGGTTGATGAACGAGCGAGCGGCGCTCTGCTGCCTGAACTGTGGGCAAGTGCGCCGTTTCCGTGTTGCGCGCTATCCTGACATCGCCGACATTGGACGTTGTCGCTCGTGTGGAGGTCGAATGTTGGCGTGTGCGCGAGAAGGCATGCTTCCAATGCTCGAAGGTTGGGTCAAAAGCGAGGACGAGAAGGACCGAGGTCGGATGGACAAAAACGCGCAAATCGTTGCCAACCGTGGCATGGAGGCCGTGTTGGCCCTCATGGGTCGAGGCGTCGGTGAAGCAACCGCCCAACGCATCCTCCGGAAAGTCCGACGCGGCGACATGGACCGCCTGCTCGAAGCCGTCCACGAGGCTGAAATCGAGTACGCTCGGACGCGGCGATTTTGGTCCTGATCAGGCCCGTGGGTCCTTTGGCCCCTCGGTTCGCTGAAGTTCCACGCCATGATGTTCGAGGTAACCGACGCCGTTTTCGCCTGCGAAGCCCCCGTCAACGATGACCACGCGCTCGATGCCGGCGTGATGGATCAGTTTGGAACACATCATGCACGGTTCCCCGGTGACGATGAGCCAGGCGCCCTTGGTCGAAACACCGTTGGCGGCCGCGTTGCAGATGAGGTTCATCTCGGCGTGATGGCAACCGATTTCCACCCGCGTGCCGCTGACAACACTTTCTTCGTCGCGCAAACACACTTCGCCTCCGCACAACCGTCCACCGCCCCGTGGGCCGCCGTTGTATCCGTCCATCAGGACCACGTTCCGGTCCGGGTCCACGAGCAGGGCACCGAACTGGCGGCGTGGGCAGTTTGAGGCCTTGGACAAGGCGAGGCATTGCTCGATTCGGATGGCGAGGTGCTTGTCCTTCACGTCGGTCCCCGTTGCCGGGTCGTGTTCGCTGACTTCACCCTTGCGAAGGAAGGAGGCTGAGGTCCTCGTCCGAATCCAATCCAAGTTCGTGCAGGACGTTGCCCGCCAGGTAGAGCGAGCCAAGCACGAGCGTGGGCATCGGTTCTGCACGCATCCGATGAACGGCGTCATGCACCGAAGCAAAGCACTCCACGGGGTTGAGGCTTGACCACTGCGCACCGGCCAGGATTCCGGGAGACACACCGGCCATGCGACCACCCTCTGGAGCCACCAAGAGGACATGGTCGGGATGGCTCAAGCGGCAACGTTCCAACAACGGAGCCAGCATGGTGTCCAACTCGGATTGTGGTGACGTCCCGAACAACAACCGCCATGCGCCGGAACCGATGTGGGACTGGAAGGTCCGCCAGAGGCCGGGCAACGACCTTGTGAGGCCCGACGGGTTGTGGGCGGCATCGATCAGCATGGGACCACATCCCGACGCGGTCGAATCGATCCATTGTGATCGGGCCGGCCAACGCATTTGCGATGCCAACTCAGCAAGGCCGGCCGTTGGCCAACCAAGGACGGTGCAGGCCGCCTCGGCCAACCGTGCGGCTTCTTCTCGAACGTCACATTCAGCGGGGATGGGAACAAGGATGAGTTCGCTTGCGGGCCCTTCGTCATCAAGGTCGTAGGTCCCCGCACGTTGCGTGGTCTTTCGGGCAGCCTCCAGCACCGCCGCATCCTCTGGGTCACGAAGCACAAGTGGCTTCCCCGGTCGAGCGATGGCCGCTTTTTCGACCATCACTTCCTCCCGGGTTGTGCCCAAAAGGTCCGCATGTTCGACGCTGATGGACGTGACGATGGAAAGGTCTGCTCGCGTCGCTCGTGTGGCGTCCAGACGACCACCAAGGCCTGTTTCTTGGACGACGACCTCGGCGCCCACAAGGTCGCACACGACCCATGCAAGCAACAGCGTGGTCTCGAAGAAGGTCGGCTCGAGTTCGGCGGTCTCTGCACAGGCCTTCACGCGAAGAAGCGCCTCATCGAAGAGTGTGGGGTCCACCGGAATGCCGTTGACGCGGATCCGTTCTTCGATGCGAGCCACGTGGGGTGAGGTGAACAAAACCGTGGTTTGTTCGTTGGCCTGCGACACAGCAGCAAGGAGGGCACAGACCGTACCTTTGCCGTTCGATCCGGCCACGTGCATCACCGTCTTTGCCCGGCGGTCGGGGCGCCCCAAGGCATCGAGAAGGCGACGGGTCGTGCTCAGGCCAAGGGCCATCCCTCGGGTGCGCCGGGCTTCCAACCATGCGCGAGGCTTCGCTCCGTCCACGATTGCTTCCTAGGGCGAGGGGTCATCATCATGGCGTTGCTCGCACCGATGCGGTCAAATGTCCCCGCTTCCACGAAATCACATGCCATCCACCGAGACCGCGTCCACGGACCGGGGCGAATGGGCGTCCATGCTTGGCATGGCGGCGATGTTTGTCGGGACCATCCTGCTCGGATTGGTGATTCGCCCGTTCTACGACGCCAATCAACTGCAAGCCTTCGGTGAGTCGGGCTCGACCCAAGTGCGCTACGTCTTCCTCGAGTTGGTGATGATTTTCATCTTCACAGCAGCCATCCTTTTTCTGGTGCGTATGGGCGCGAAGTGGGTCATCAAATACGGCGTCATGGCGATCCTTGCGCTGGCCCTGATGTACACCACCGTCCCCCTTGCTCACGTGCTGTTGGTGGACGATCCAGGCGTGTTACCCTTCGAGACCGAGGACGAATCACGACCCAATGGACACATCGTCGCCGATTTTGGTCCGGACCACGCCGTGTTCGTTGAACTCGACTTCAACGACGGCAACTGGACAAACATCGTGACCTCGGTGCAAGGCGACGATTGGGCCAACGGCACCACGTCATGGACCTCAACGCACCCGCACTCGCCCTCCGATGACACCGCGTTACGCGGGGACCACGTTCGCGCGACGCATCATCCCGTCGGTGATGCTCAGACGATGACCTTGTACAACGGTGCGTACGTGTGGAGCATCAACGAGGACGGAAGCATGAACGATGTGTTTTCGTGTTTTGAGGAGGCCCTCGACGAAAACTTCGAACCCATGACCATTGAAATTGTCGGGTGCGCGGGTGCCGTGATGGTCGATGAGGACGTCTACCTCATTGACGCCATCGACACCCTTTGGCGTTACGTTGCCATCGACGAAGGTGGCGTCACGGTCTATCGGCAACAAGCAGCCTGGCAGTTGCCCGGCGAATTGGACCTGAACCGAGGTTTCGTTCACAGTGAACTCCTCGGCCCCGACCACTGGATGGTCGTGAGCGAATCGTACGCGACCGTCCTCGAATTGGAGGAGATTTCTGCAGGATTTGACCAACAAGGGAACCCAACGGCCTTGGCGAAGACTGTGATGAGCGTGGACCGTTCAGGCGATCAAGATGACGCCTTCACCACGGCCCATGTGGGCGCCTCGCCGTGGTTCGACATGGGGGATGCTCCGCAGGAGCGGTTGCTCTGGCTCGGTGACGAGAGCGGTGCTGTGCAGGCGTGGACGTGGAACACCACATGGGGTGCCGGTGTGGCCGAACCCTTGGAAGAAACCCGTCTTCGTCTGGACGACGTCGGTGGCGCTGTCGTTGATATCGTGGTCAGCGACGTGGACAGCAGTGGATTGGTGGAAGTGTGGGTGCTCACGGGCGAAGCCCTCAGCATGTACGTCGGCAGTTCCTTGATCGAATATTTCGTGGTTGATGACGTGAACGGAACCACCCACCTGGCCGTCATCGCCGGAGACGAATGGCGCATTGCTTTGGTGAACGAAGACGGCGTTCAGACCGGCCTCT
>DUHJ01000066.1:0-11086 GCA_013330925.1 Candidatus Poseidoniaceae archaeon
GTGTTGTTCATGCGATCAACGGGAGAACTCGCACCCGTTAGGTCAGCCTCTGTGAAGACATAGTCGACAACGAAGTATTCCATCGCAGAGCCGCTTGAGCCGTTGTAGTGGTTGCTTGTGTTCTCATTGGTTGATGTGTAGTCGTTCACCGTGACGGTTGAGTTGTTGACAAAATCTTGGAAATGTTCCTCGAACAGAGCATCCAGTTGCTCGTCGGTCATTTGCACTTCAATCGACCCAGCATCGTCTGGCGCGACGCATCCTGCAAGGGACATGGACGCCACGAGAAGGGCCAGCAAAACGGCTCGGTTCATGGTCGACCTCGAATCATGGCTCGCCTGCTCAACCCATCCTCGCCCTGCCCATCCCCGAGGTTAAAGGAGGTCAGCCGCAGAAGCCCGGTGTAGCGGGATTCCCGCAGGTGATTGAATGAGCGACGAAGAAGGTGTTTCCCTGCGTGTCTCCAAAGCCGTCCCCTCGGACGTCGGCCATGGCCGAGCCCGAATTTCTGGCGAGCATGGGCTCGACCTCTCCCCTGGCGACGTGGTGGAAATCCGTGGCGAAGAACGCACCACCGCCGCCATTTATTGGCGCAGCCGCCCTGAGGACGCCAAGCTGGACATCATCCGCGTGGACGGAATCATCCGCAAGAACGCAGGCGTGTCCCTTGGTGACCGCGTCACGGTCCGCAAGGTCGAGCCAAAGGACTGCAAGAAACTCGTGCTCTCCCCGGTGATGCCGAACAAGCAGAAGGTCAAGTTCGGACCTGGCATCGAAGGCTTTGCCCGTCGCGGCCTCCACAAGCGCCCGGTCATGGCCGGCGATCGCATCTTCATCCCAGGGATGACCTTGTTCAGCGAGACCCTTCCCTTCGCCGTCCTCCAAACCACCCCCAAGGGCATCGTCCGCGTGACCAACGACACCGAGATCGTCCTCAAGGACGAAGCCGTGGACGAGGATGAAGTCGGCCAAACCGAAGGCATCACCTACGAAGACATCGGTGGCATTGGACAACAACTCCAGAAGATCCGTGAGATGATCGAGCTGCCGCTCAAGCATCCTGAACTGTTCCGCCGCCTTGGCATCGACCCACCAAAGGGCGTGTTGCTGCACGGGCCACCCGGGACCGGGAAAACGATGATCGCCAAGGCGGTCGCGACCGAGGTCAACGCCCACTTCAAATCCATCAACGGACCTGAAATCATCTCGAAGTATTACGGTGAATCGGAGAAGCAACTGCGCGAAATCTTCGATGAAGCGAGCGACAACGCCCCAGCCATCATTTTCATCGACGAAATCGACTCCATCTGTCCCAAGCGTGAAGACGTCTCGGGCGAAGTGGAGCGACGTGTCGTGGCGCAAATGCTGACCCTCATGGACGGCATGCAAGGCCGTGAGAACGTCGTGGTCATCGGCGCCACCAACCGACAGGACGCCCTCGACCCTGCGCTTCGCAGGCCCGGTCGCTTCGACCGAGAAATCGAGATCGGCGTGCCCGACCGTGAAGGTCGCCGAGAAATCATGGACATCCACACCCGCCAGATGCCCATCGCCGACGACTTCGACATCGGCTGGATCATGGACAACACGTACGGCTTTGTCGGCGCCGACCTCGGTGCCCTCGTTCGGGAAGCCGCCATGAAGGCGCTTCGTCGCTACCTGCCTGAAATCGACCTTGAGGCGGAGACCATCCCCCCAGAGGTGCTCGAAAAGATGGAGGTCAACATGGAGGACTTCCGAGAAGCCATCCGAGACGTGGAACCCTCCGCGCTTCGCGAGATTTACGTGGAAATCCCAGAGGTCAGCTGGAACGAAGTCGGTGGCTTGGACGAGGTCAAGGACCGGCTCAAGGAAAGCGTCGAGTGGCCGCTGACCCAACCAGAGTTGTTCGAGCACTTTGGCATCAAGCCGCCCCGAGGCATCGTCCTCTTTGGTGCTCCGGGCACCGGGAAGACCCTGCTGGCCAAGGCCATCGCCAACGAAGCCCAAGCCAATTTCATCAGCATCAAGGGCCCTGAACTCATTTCCAAGTGGGTCGGGGAATCCGAACGGGCCATCCGTGAGGTGTTCAAGAAGGCCAAGCAATCCGCGCCCTCAATCGTCTTCCTGGACGAATTCGAGTCCATCGCCAGCATGCGTGCCTCCAATTCCTCCACCGGCGGTTCCGACGTGGCCAACCGCGTCGTGAACCAACTGTTGGCCAGCATGGACGGCGTCGAATCGCTTGACGGTGTCATCGTGGTCGCGGCCACCAACCGGCCTGAGATGATCGACCCTGCCTTGTTGCGGAGCGGTCGCTTTGAGCGTGTCCTGCACGTGCCGCCGCCCGACTCGCCCTCCCGAGAAGCCATCCTCAGCATCCACACGGAAGGCATGCCGCTGTCCACCTTCTCGATGAAGGACATCCTTGGAAAGATGGACGGCTTCACGGGGGCCGACATTGAATCGGTCTGCCGTGAAGCGGCCCTTATCGCCATGCGTGCGAGCAAGAAGAAGGTCACGAAGACCCACTTCGAGGAGGCCATTGGACGCGTTCGCCCGACGGTGACCCCAGAGATGCTCGAGTACTACGACAAGATGGAGCGCAACATGACGTCCGGTCTGAGCGGCATCAAACGCAACGCGAAGGACTTCGGGTTCGGCATGGAATCCGCGTGAGGGAGCATCATGGCAAGTTTCTCCTCAGAGATCATCGGCCGAAACGTCGTTGACCTTGAGGGAGCCATGTTCGGTGTCGTCACGGACCTCCGCCTGACCGCCGCCACAGGCATGCTGACGCACGTCCTCGTCCAACACACGTCGGAAATCGATCCTGAACGCTTGCCTTGGAGCACGCGCAACGGCATTGTCGAAGTCCCTGTGGACGAAGTTGAGCGCATCGCAAACCTCGTGCATTTGCGCCGCTGAGCCATGATGCAAACGCCCACACGGGCGGGCAACCTTCTAAACGTGCAGGAAGGCGTCTTTGTCTGAACATTGTTCTAGAGGTGAGGCGCATCGAGGCATCAGCAAAGGTACGAAGGTTGGCGCTCCAAATCGCCTTCTGGACCGTGCTCGCCACACTGCTCCTCAGTGTCCTGCTGACCTTCGTCAACGTGGCGAACGTCAACCAACTCTCTGCGTACGACGACGATTGGAACGACCTGTCCTCCTTCCGCGAGGACCTTGAGACGATGGGCATCGAGACGCGCTCCCTGGTCAGCAGCCCGCTGCTGCTCGCGGACATCGACGATCCTCGCAACACCACCTACATCGTCGCAGGCGTCGAGCGTGACACCCTCTCCTTGCCTCAGTTTGACCCCGATGGTCTGATCCGCTTCGCGACCGAGGACGGCTACTCGCCTTCGGAGATTGAAGCCATCGTGAAGTTCGTTCAGGACGGTGGCACGGTCATCGTCATGGAAGACTTCGGCTATGCGGGCAACATCGCCGATGCCTTCGGGCTGAGTTACGGCGGCTGGCAACTCTACGACACGGTGTACGCCACAGAGCTCGATTACAACTACATCTGGATGTGCGTCCAAGAGAGCCCTTGTGGCATGAACGGCACCGAGTTGGACCTTTCCACCGTGGACACCCACCCCCGCTGGGGCGAGGACGCTGAATCCGTCAGCCACCCCTGTGCGCTCATCGACGGCGAGATCATGAGCGAGAGCGATGCGGGCCTGTGCGCGCACCACTGGGTCCAAACCGCGCCTGGTCAGGGCGTTGTCGAGTTCAACGCCTCCTACCGTGTGCTGCTCAACAACGCCACCGGCATCGAGGTGCTCCCCGAAGTGCGAGGAGCCTTCAACGAAATCAACATCCTCGCCAAGACCAGCAACGAAGCCACGGTCGACGTGAACGGTGACGGTGAGATCTGGGTCGGCAACGAAGTGACCGCAGAAACGCCCGACTTGTGGGGCCAATTCAACCTCAGCGTCGAAGCCTGTGCAGACCGTTCATGCGACCCGGATGAGGGCGGCCGGATCATCTTCTATGCCGACGGAAGCATGCTGATCAACGCCCTCTACGATTACGAGGGCTTCAACGACGGGGATTATGGAGACGTCGAACAAGCCGTTCCCGTAAACGACAACCGCCGCCTCATCCTCGACGTCATCGCGGAATCCTTGGCCGACACGTCCGGAGAACCGACCGGCATGGCCTCGCCGAACGCTCAGGTCATCTTCGACGAGAGCAGGCACGCTCAGAATGCGGTGCTGACCGAATCCTACAACACCGTCTACTTCCTTTTGGTCTACTTCACCGGCGAAGGTTTGGCGATGGCCATCTTGTTCGTCGGTCTCTTCCTGACCTTTGAGATGGTGCTGCTACGAAAGCGTGACCCACAAGGGTGGCGCCACGTCTTCAGCATCATCTACTACGGCTTTGGGGATGCAGAGCGGTACGGGTACTACGCCGAGACCGAGAAAATCCGTCAGGTCTTCTTGTCGAAGGTCCGAAACCAAAGCGGATTGACCCGGGAAGAATTCGACGAACTTCAGGTCCAAGAATTGGTTCAACTCATCGGTGACGAAGCCTTGGCCACCTTCGCGGTGAAACCGGCGAAATACAACCTCGAACAGACCGTGGCCCTGGTCAAGCGCATCAAAGCATGGGGGCGTGGCTGACCATGTGGACCCGCAAGGCTGCGTTTACGCTTGTGGCAGGGCTCTCGCTCATCCTCATCGGGATGATGATCTCAAACTTCCAGATGATGATCCTCGGGTTCACCTTCATCGCCTTCATCACCGTCAATTCGTGGATGTCCGGCCACGGTGACATCGAAGTGCAGCGCACCCTTTCTGCCGACAACCTGTACAAAGGGGACGACCTCTACGTGGAACTCCTCGTCATCAACCGCTCCTTGCGCCGCACGCAGACGCTCGAAGTCTTCGACAACGTCCCCCACGAAATGAAGCTCCGAAGCGGTTTGAACCAAATGCGTCTGGACCTGAAGCCCGGTGAATCCGCCCGGATTCGCTACGTGCTCCGTTGCCCCTTGCGCGGCCACTACACCATCGGTCCCGTGTCCTTGCGCCATCGCAACACGTTCAACCTCGGCGTGGACGAAATGCGTGTGGACCACCACTCCGACATCGTCGTCTTCCCACAGGTGAAGGACGTGGAGGAAGCCTTCCTCCGGAGCCGGACGCCAAAGATGTACACTGGGGCCACGACCCTGCGCACCCCCGGTCAAGGGTCCGAGTTCTACTCGCTGCGTGAGTATGTGCCCGGTGATCCGTTCAAGAGCATCAACTGGAAGGCCTTCGCGCGCACGGGGGAACTGATGGTCAACGAGAAGTGCCGTGACGCGGTCACCGACGTGTTCATCCTCCTCGATGCTCGTGAAATTGCTCGGGTTGGAACGGTGCTCAAGAATCCCTTGGAGATGGGATGCGTTTCCGCCGCGTCACTTGCGAGTTTCTTCCTCCAGCGCCGCGACTCCGTGGCCCTGGCCGTCTACGGTGACGGCTTGTCCTACCTGCCCCCGGACACCGGCGACAAGCAGTACTTCAAGATCCTCAGCAACCTTGCTGGCGTTCAACACCGCGGAGAGATGCCGCTCCAGGCGGTGACCAACTCGATCTCAGGACGTTTCAGCCGCGGCTCTCCCGTCTTCATCATCTCCAGCGTCGAAGGCGACGGGACCGTTCCCGCAGCCGTCCGTGACCTCGTCGGCCGGGGCCACGACGTCACCGTCTTGACCCCATCGAGCATCGATTTCGAGCGGCTCGTCAGCCGTATTCCTCGTTTGTCGTACGAAGTGCTCCGCATGGAACGCCAGAACAGGTTGACGACCTTGGCCGGCGCTGGAGCACAGGTCATCGACTGGATGCCTGACATGGACTTGGCTCAGGCGTTGATGCAAGTGAGGGGGTACTGACATGGCCGGTGACGTCGAAGCCCAGTCGGACATCACCCACGCAGGTGGCCACCGAAGCACCCTGCACCTCAAGAACCTGCGAAAGCAGTGGCAAATCCTTGCCCTCCAGGTCACCGCCACGGTGGCCTTGGTGTGGATGTACATGGAGGTCATCAGCACCTATGTGGTGGGTTCCATCGACCACACCATGCTCTTCGAAACCCTGGAATTCGTGCTCGGTTCAGATCTTCCGCTGAGCGACTGGATGACCGGTGTGGGACGTTCGGGCCTGGCCCGCTTCTACGTGCCCTTGGTGCTCGGGTTGTCCTTTGGCGGGGGCATGGCGCTGTTGGCCTTCCAATCCCCCAAGGTCCAACAACGCCTCAAGCTGGGAGTCATCGTTGGCCTGATCGTCCTGCTCGTCGGCCGCACCCTCCTTTCATGGCTCGGTGGCATGATCATCGGGTTCGAACTGGACCTGCCCAATTCAGACGAATTGGCCCTGCTTCAGTGGCCGTTGATGCTCATCCTGTCGTTGCTGGTCATGTTCGTCTACTTGCTCCCCATCATCATGGGCACCCGAGGCATCTGGGGATTGTCCCGTCAAGCCATCATTTGGTCCATCGGGTTCACGCTCCTCTTCCTCGGCCTGCACGCGATGCTGACCTTCCCTGTGGTCCTCAACCAACTTGGGGCGTACGGAGAGGGATTGACCACGCTCGACACACAGGTGGGCACGCCGACCATCAGCCTGCTCGGCTTCGAATTGGTCACACGCCAGCAGTTCTCCCTCATCCTCATCGCCGTGCTGATGATGGTCTTCCAAGAATCGGCCTTTGGCGTGATTCGTCACCTTGAGTACGCCTACCGCCTCCCTGAATCCTGCAAGCGTGACGAGGAGTATGTCCGTCAAATGGACAACGTCCTCAACGCCCACCTCCGCCATACCGCCCTCTACTTGGGCCTGACCGGTCTTGCCACGATGGTGGCCATCGGCTTCCATGGCGTCCTGCTGGAATTGGTCTCGGCGACCACAGGAAGCCAGTGGGCTGAACAGGTCTCCGAATCCATCGAATTGCGGCTGACGTACGGCGTTGTGATCTCCGCGCTTCTCTTCCTCGGGGTTGCTGCTGCGGTCCGTTTGTTGGTGCCTTGGGGCCGACTTGCACAACTCCGTGCAGTCCTCACGGGAGTGATCCGCAACGAGCCTGAGCCCACCACCGAAGACAAAATTTGGACCTAAGGGTCACGATGGCGAAGTTGAACGACACCTGCCAAGCGCTCACCCACGGTGGCCCACACCACGTAAGCAATGGGAAGGCTGAGCATCACCGTGATCCATGCGGGCACCATGATTTGCTCCGCGGCAAGGTAGACCCCGCCTCCGATCCCAATCAACACGGCCAGCAGGATGATCCGTTCGAGGAACAGAGGGTAAGGCCGGTTGATCACAGCGTTGTCCTGCTGCGGTGGCAGGGGTGAGGCTGCATCCATGCTTGCACCTCAAAGGTCGATGTCGCCAAGGCGGGCTTCAAGTGCTTCAAGGGCAGGGTCTGCACTCGCCTTGAGGTCCGCCAAACGAACGTGAGGGGTGCGTTCCGCGTCCAAGGACGCAAGTTCTGCGTCGATGATGCGGCGTTCCTCGTCATCGTCGATGGCGGTCGGTGCAAGGGATGCGACCTCGACCGTCGGAGCGGATGCTGTGGCCACGGCCCGTGGGGCAGCCTGCTCAACTTCAATCACGGGTTCGGGGGCCTCCTGAGGCGGGGACTCAGCCAAGCCATTGCGTGCTTCGGAAGGGAGCAAACCGCTGGACATGAAACTCCAGAGATGGCCTTGCGGTGTGCCGCCCACCATACCTGCCGCTTCGAGTTGCGTGAGCAATTCCTCCAAAGCCTGTGCAGTGCGTTCCAACGCCACGGCTTCTCCCGCATCGCGTTGGTCCGCCTCAAGGTGAATGTCGTCCAAGGCACGACGGATCAGCTTGTGCGTTGCCTTGGCCGTGGATGGAAGGGATTCAGGACGGCGGCATTGCGCCAACAGGGCATCCAACTCCTCTCGTGGCGCCCCGAGATGACCCAATTGTTCCAACACGTTTCGGGTGCGTCGGAGCATGGTGATGGCCCGGTCTTGATCCTCCAGAAGATGTTCAAGGTCCAACACGACGTCGGTAACGACGTCGTTGAGGGAGTGATCCAGGCGCTGTTGAACGGACCAACGCGTGAGGCCTCGCACGACACCTGCGGCCTCTGGAACCTGCCGTTCCAAGAGCAGCATGACGTCGTCGGAGAGCAAATGCTTGGGTGTTTCAGCCGCGTGGTCCACCACGCGCTGCACCACGTGCAAAGCACGCTCGACCGCGCGATCGAGCAACGCCACCGAGTAGCCCTGTTCACGGGTCTGTTCAAGCCGCTCAAGGATGGGTCCGAGGGCGCTCATGGCTGAGCCGTCATCGAGCAACGCTTGGGCGAGGGGTTCCTCGGTCAAGCGGGCGCGGAGGATGCGTGCTTCATCGATGTCCCGCAACGCGGACTCATGTGCTTCGGCCAAGGCCTCGGCTTGGTCCGCCAAGTGGGCCACTTCTGCCTCGCTTTGACCGCGCTTGACGCCGAGATCGCCGAGTTCCCGGAGAACACGTCGGCGCTCCTCCAACAATTCACGAAGTTCTCCTTCGAGGTGGCTGCGCCGTACCTCGTCCTCACGGCGGCGCTCCAGTTCATCGTCTGCGCGTCGGCGTGCAGCCCGAACTTCGGCCTCCACGGCCGCCAAATCGGCCTTTGCAGCTCGAACGGCGTCCTCAGCAACGGCCAAATCACGCACGGCAGCGGCCTGACGTTCGTGGGATGCCCGGGACTGGTCTTCGAGCATGCTCAGGTGCCGTTCGTCGGCTTCCAAACGTCGTCGAACCTCTGCTAGACGTTCCGAATCGGTTTGCAGGTCGGCGCGAAGCGTCGCTTCCTCCTCGGCCATGCGCTGAATGGTGGCGGCCAACTCGCCCCGTGAGGAAGAGTCCGCCAGCGCACGTGCGAGTTCGCCAGCACGCGTCTCGAGTTGATGTTCCAATTCTGTGGTGCGACGGACCAGGCGATCGGCCCGAGCTTCGGCTGCTTCTGCCCTGGCCACAGCACTGGCGGTGTTCACCTTGAGCCGCTCCACGTCGTGGCCGAGACCTTCCATCTTGGTGCGACCGTCACCGCGTGCCTCAATGGCTTCTCGCTCGCTGACCTCGGCGCGCATCCGCGCTTCTTCAGCCAAGGAAAGGCGAGCTTGGAGGGCGGCCCCCTCGCGTTCAAGTTCGTCGACACGAAGTTCCGCTTTCTCCAGACGTTGCCGGTAGCCTGCGTCGATGACCAAAGCGTTGCCTCCACCCACCTCGAGGGCGTTACGTCCCGCTCCTGCTTCGGGTGCGGTCACCTTCGGTGCAATGCGCTCCAAGGCGGCATCAAACCCGAGCAGGTCTTCGAAACGCGCCGTCAGGGTGGTACGACGGGCTTCGGAACGTGTGCGGACGCTGGCCAAGGCCGCGCCGAAGGCGTTCAGGGTGAATCCGGCCACGTTGGCCGTTCCTTCACCAATAACGGCGTCGAGTGGAAGTTGGTGAAGACGGGCCACGCGTGCCCTGTCCGTCAGGTCGTGGACGGCGTCCTCAAGCGTTCCCGCCGTCGAGGACACCATCCCCACCGGACGTCCACGAATCAGCACCACGGCCGTCGTTCGCTCACCGGCGCCGACGCTCAAGTGACCGTAGACCTCTTCCTCAAGGGCGACGCGAAGCATCGAAAGGACCGCATCCGGGCCGCTCTTGCCCTCTCGCAACACAAAGCCCTCGGGCAAATGACCGACTTGGCCGTCCTCGTCAGGGGTTCCTGCCACGTTTGAAGAAACGCGATGAAGCAAGCGCCGATGATCTGCCCCTGCCGTGGTCCAAACGCCCAACCCGAGGTCGGAGGCGGACGCAAGGAGGACGGAACCTTGTGGCGTGGCCAACGACCAATGCCCTTCTTCGGGGAGGCCAAGTCCACCCATGATCGATTGACGTGTTCGCAAGGTCTCGGAAACCAAGGCGCCCAACGCTTCAGCGTCCTGTGGCAGATCTCCTGTCGAATCGATGAGCAAACCCCGGTCCACAAGCAAGGCACCGAGGACTTCCTCGTCCGCTGCAAGACCGGCCATGATGACCGCGGCGGAGCGGGAGAGGAGGCGCCGGGCTGGACCAGGGCCGCTTGGAAGCCCCTCAATGTCCACGGCATGCACGGCCGCATGGGGCATGATGGCCACCAATGCAGCGAGTTCGTTGAGGCTGTAGGACTGAGCTTGGTGGCGTACGTGATCCGCTTCGGATTCAGACGAGGCCAAGCGAGCAGAGGCCACCGCGCCAAAGACGAGGCCTTTGTCGTCCTCGGCCACCCAACCGATGCATCGGCGTCCACGCACCAACCGGTGTCCTGCTGGAGTACGACGGCGTCCAATCCACGTGGTCACCACGCCGTGCTCAAACGGGAACAAGCCGTTGACGTCAATGGTTTCCTCAACCTCTGCACCTGGGGGCATCGTGAACATCAGGCCACCTCCTCATGGATCCGTCCGATCAACGGACGGTGCCGCTCAACGGCATACCTCCAACGGCCAAATTGGCCAGAGGTGCCTTCGAGGTGAAGATGTCGTCCGTCCCCGACGTCGTCCAAAAGCACCGCGCGATCGCCTTCGACGAACACTTGCAGCACACGGCCCAAAGAGGCCACCTTCGTCATGCGTTCTGCGCCGTTGTGAAGGCCGGTTGAATCCGAATGAGGTCCATTGGCGTGAAGGGTGGCTGCGTGGACACCCGGGGTCTGTTCCAAGGCCGTGAGCAAACGCGACAGCATGGACATCGAAGGTTGAGCCGCCACGGGGGGTTTCAAGATGTTTCCCGTCGAACGGCCCTTGGAGGCGGTTTTCGCAATCCAATTCAGAACGCGAACCTTCAGAGGTCATGAATTTCTGAAAAACGGAGGACAGGGGAGCCATCACCTGCCGGAGGTGTGATGTTGGCACGGCAGATGAAGAACTCCAATTAGAAAATTGATTTCGCAATTGAAAAATTGCGGGGAGAGGTTCGGGTAAACTCATCAGGACGAGCGGATTCGACCCGACGTGGCGCCCACGTTTGAGGTTCCGGAGTGTTCCGTATGCCGTGCGCCCGCCGTCGTCACCCAGGCCTACTCGGGGCAAAGCCTGTGCGCGCGTCATCTCGACCGC
>DUHJ01000066.1:11392-25281 GCA_013330925.1 Candidatus Poseidoniaceae archaeon
CGTCATCTCGACCGCTCCGTTCGGAAAAAAGTCGGCCGGGAACTTCGGAAGCAACTCAGCATCGATGAACCCACCACGGTGCTGGTGGCCATTTCTGGAGGGAAGGATTCTGCGGTCTTGTTGTCGATGCTGGTGGACCTCATTGGAAACCGACCGGACGTTCGCATCGTTGCAGGATGCGTGGACGAGGGGATCGAGGGCTACAGGCCACCGTCCATTGAAGCGGCTGCGACCCTCTGCGAAAGGCTCGACGTTGAGTTCCTCACCACCTCCTTTGCGGACCAAGATTTCCTCGCAATGGACGAGGTCACCGCGTCCTTGGACGCGATCCTTGACAAGAATCCGGAGGCCCCGCGTCTGCCCTGTTCATACTGCGGCGTCTTCCGGCGCCAAGGCATCAACGCGCTGGCAGACATGGTCGGAGCCGACGTTGTCGCGCTTGGCCACAACCTCGACGACATGGCCCAAACGGTGCTGATGAACTTGACCGCAGGTGAAGTGGAACGCAGCCGCCGCTTGGCTCCGCACACCGATCGACCCGCAGAAGGCCTTGCACCTCGCATCGTTCCGCTTCGTTGGATTCCCGAGCAGGAGGTTCACCTGGTCGCGTTGCACCGCGACTTGCCGATTCACAATGAAGTCTGCCCGAACGCCGAGGGTGCCCTGCGATGGCGGATGCGCGACGTGGTGGCCACCCTCGAAGAAGACCGTCCCGGAACGCGCCACGGTCTTGTCCGAAGCCTGGATGCAATCCGTTCCATGACCCCTGCCGCGGAAGACGTTTCCGAACCGGTTGGATCCTGCCAACGCTGCGGTAGCGCCTCCTCGAGGGACGTGTGCAAGGCTTGTGAGATGCGTGACCTGCTCGACGTCAAATGACGTTCTGAACCAATTCGTCGATCTCTTGTGGCCGCCCACAATAGTGGCAACGGATCTGCAACGGATCTTTCGACAGCACGCGCAGCCTGTGCGCGAGTGGCTCGCGCGGGTTTTGCGTGATGCAGTTCGAGAAGGTGCAACGCACCACGTCCACGATTTCATCGCCAAGGGCGATTTCCAACTTCTCCGCCACGGTGTAGGCACGGATGATGGCCACGCTGGCACCTTCAGCGACCAGCGCGAGGCGGTCGAGTTCGGCTTGGGTCAATTCACGGTCTTCCACCTTGACGATGTCTTTGGCGCCCTTTTTCTTTGAAGGGACGTTCATCACAAGCGACACTGGAACGGAGGTGCCCTGGCCAATGTTGAGCAGCTCCAGCACGCGAAGTGCACTGCCGGCCGGGATGTGATCGATCACGGTACCGTTGCGGATGGCGGTCACGCGACGCATGTTCGATTCGTTGGACATCAGGCCTCACCTCCGGGCACGTCAACGCCAAGAAGACGGCAGAGCAACGCCATCCTGGTCACCACGCCGTTGAACGCTTGCTCGAAATAGCGCGCGTGGCGGGTCTCGTCCACGCTCGGGTGGATTTCGTCCACACGTGGGAGCGGGTGCATCACGATCATGTCTTGGCGCACTTCGCCGAGGTGCTTGACGTGGAGCTTGTAGGCCCCTGCGACCTTGATGTACTCGTCCTCGTCAGCAAAGCGCTCTTTCTGAATCCGGGTCATGTAGACCACATCCGCGGCGTCCAAGGAGCCGTAGAGGTCCGTTGTCTCCACCACTGAGGCGCCCGAGGCGCGGAGGTCATCGACGATCTCGCGAGGCATCCGCAACAGCTCGGGGCTGGCCAAGACAATCCGGCAGTTGAAACGGGCCAGAGCGTGGGACAGCGAGTGAACGGTTCGGCCGTAGCGGAGGTCACCGGCCAAGACCACGTCCAAGTCCTCAAGGCGGCCGTGGGCCTGTCGGATGGTGAAGAGGTCGAGCATCGTCTGTGTCGGGTGGTGCCCCGCTCCGTCGCCGCCGTTGAGGATGGGCACACGAGCGGCGTCCTGAGCGTAGCGGGCGGCACCTTGCCGGGGATGCCGCATGGCGATGATGTCGGAGTAGCCGTCCACCATCTGGATGGTGTCGAACAGGGTTTCACCCTTGACCACGGACGAGGTGCTGACGTCGCCAAGGTTGACCACGTCGCCACCCAGACGCTTCATCGCGGTTTCAAAGGACATCCGAGTCCGCGTGCTGGGTTCGAAAAACAGGTTGCCGAGGATGCGGCCGGAGAGCAACGGCATGTGCACATCACCGCGGGCGGCAGGGAGCAAACGTTCGGCTGCGTCCAACACCTCGACGATGTCTTCGTTGGTCAGGTCTGCCATGGTGATGAGCCCGGTCATTCAACGTCCTCGGTCCCCTGCGTTGAGGTCCACCCATGAACATTACGAGGCGTGAAGGTGATGGCCGAAGATGACCAAGGTTCATGCCCTCCCACCGTAACCGCAGGGCGTGGAGGCATGGATGGACCTTGAAGCCGCCATTGAGGCGGAGCGTGAGCACCGCGCCCGTCGGGCCGGCCAAGTGGCCACACTGACCACAGCCGTTGTGCTGATCGGCGCGATTTGGTTGGCATGGCCCGGTCTTGAGGCGGTGATGGAGGGGCAAGGCGCACCCTTTGCCATGCTCGGATTGCCTGCCTTGGTCTTGTTGTGCGGCACCCTGGTTCATGACCACGCCAGCGGTCAAGCACAGGCTACAGGACGGGCAGCCGCCGCTGCGGCCATCGCATGGCCAAGCCTGATCTTCCTTGGACTTCGAAGCACGGAAGCGGACTTCGAAGCACGTGTGGCCGCGGGATTGACCCTGGTCCTGATCGGCGCCCTCCTCTATCGCACCGCGGCGACGGCCTTCTCGGGAGGCTTTCGCCAAGCACGCTACCACGCCTTGTTGACCGGTGCCGGTGCCGTTACCGTGGCCTCGGTATGGTTCGGAATCCGAAGCGATGTGGGTGCAGAAAACGACCTTGTCGGCGCCGCCATTACCCTGCTGACCGTTGGTGTCGCCCTGCGATCATGGTTCATTGAAGACGAACAAAGGGCGCTCAGGAAGCGCTTCAAAGTCCGATTGGACGCGCTGGAATCACGCCTCTTGGAGTTGAAGGCCCAAGGCCGCCGTGTCGACCAAGCCACCAGTTTGGTGCGAACTGCGGCCATGGAAGGTTTCAGCGACCCCGACCATGGCATGCGCCTTCTCGACGACGCTGAGGAAGACGTTGACCGAACCATCTCGCTCGAGAAGGACGTCGTCGCCATCGAGGCCGACGCGTTGTCGTCCGTGGAAAAGGCCGAGGCCGTTGCGCCAACCGTTCGTCGACCTCGAAGCGCGTTCGACGCTGCCCGGCGTGAAGTTGAGTTGGGATCCCTGCGGGAAGGAGAGGCCCTCTTCAGGCAAGCAAAGCGAAGGGCGGAAACCGTGGTCTCATGGTGGGCCAAAGCACAGGAAAAAATCGAGGAGGCATCCCTCGCCTTGGCCGATCGGCAAGAACCTCATCTCGCTCGCCTCCACGAAGCCTTGGCCGAAGCCCGGAAGCGAATGGCCAAGGAAGACCCGATGAAAGCCTTCGAATTGGTCATGGCCATTCCCGAGCAAGTGGCCCAAGAGCAGGAGGCGAACGAAGACGCTGAAGGGCTCGTCTCGGAAGCACGCCGTGCGATTGAGGCGGCAGACGGCTTGGACCTCGAACCCCATCGAGCCCTGCTTGAGGACGCGGAAGAAGCGCTACGGGCAGCTGACGGCCGGCAGGCTGCAGGCATCGCGGAAAGCATCCGCCGTAGCCTCGTGGTGGAACGTGAAGCGATGGACGTGGTCCGACGTGCCCTGCGACAGCGCTCGACCATCGAGGCTCGATTCGAAGGATTCGACGACGACGATACGTGGGCAGCCCGGCTGACCGACATCGAGGCAGACGCGGACGCGCGTCGTTGGACCCAAGCCCGTCGCGCCTTGGACAGCCTCTCCGCGGACCTTGATGCTCAGGAGCGAGACCGAGGCGAAGCAGAACAATTGCTGGATTTCCTCCAGAACGAATGGCGCCAACTCCGTGCGCAGGTCGAGGCCGCCAACATTGGCGTGGGCGACGAGGACAGATTGGACGTCGAACGGCTCCTTGGTGCGGCGGATTCTTCGATCAAGCGCGGCATGACCGAAGAGGCGCTTGAGGCCCTGACCGCCAGCGACGGTGCGATGGAACGGTTGCGCCGCCGCTGTTGATCAGCCCAACAGGCCAGCATCCCGTGCTGCATCAACGTCCAACGTACCGGGGAGGCCAACGTCGACCGGATAACCGCCAACGTCGACCAAAAGCCCACACAAATGCAGGTGGAGGCCTTTGGGGGGAGATTTCCCCACCAAACGAGGCTCTGCCTTCTTCGAACTTTGTCCAAGGGTGCGCACCATCGTCGAGCCATCGCCGTCCGCGTCGTGAAGGGACCAGGCATTGGCGGTCCAAGCGTGCATTCGGAGGGTTCGGTTCGACCACAATGGAGGCGAGGTCGCTTCGTGCATCGAAGGCCACCTGCTCACCCAGTCTCCAAGCCCCTCGTCAAGCCAGGTCATGCCCGTCGGCTCGCTGGAAGGAGCCACCGCCTGACCAAGCGAGCCAAGGTGAGTCAGAACCGCACGCATGTGAGGATGACGCTGAGCCGAGGAAGGTAGGGCCAACGCGAGTGCTCCCGCCGTGGCCACGCGGCCAGCGTCCAAATGCAGCAGGATTCGAACTGCTTCACCGTGCAACCAGTCTTCTGGCGCGATACCGTGGGCGCTGACGTGCCGATCGAGTAAGGTGAGGGCGCGTTCTGGGTCGTTCTGCAGCCGCAGCCGTGCGAGGTCTCCGAGGAGCCCACGGCGGGTCATCGGGCCGTCCCTCGTGGCCGTGAAGCCCACGGCTTGGCCGGTTTGTGTCCGTTCGATCAACTCGATGTTCCATCGGGTGACGGGATCGACCAGAAGGCTCCCAATCACCCGTTCTGACAGGATCCTTGATTTGGGTTGCAACAGGGAAAGCAACCACCTGAAGCGGTTGGTCTCCAAGTCGTCATCGGACATCATCCCCAAGCGGGTCTTCGCTTCCGACACGTCACGTTGCGCGATCGAGGCCGCGACCAGCAAAGACCGCGCATGTCCTCCTCCGGATTGAGCGGACAACGCGAGCAAGGACACGGCCTGTTGCTCGGCTTCCGACCAGCGACCCAAGGCCGCATAGAGTTCCATCCGAGCCATCGTGCGTCGGCTTAATTCAATCCCTTGCAGGGATGGTTCCACCACCGTTGAACCCGATTCCTCAAACCGGTTCAAGGCGGTGGCCCAAGCGTCGTCGGCCAGCAAGGGCAGCCAACTGCCCTTTCGGAGGTAAATGACGTCCTCCATGGATTCCAAACGGCGACGGTTTTCGCCTGCACCCGCGTCAAAACTGACCTCATTGATGCGATGGCCGATGCTCAGCGAACGAAGCCAAATGACGAAGAAAGCGACTTGTCCTCCCGAAGCCAACATCCACGTCAGCGCCTCAAGCGCGTCTTTCTCCACGATCATGCACACGGTGTCCTCCCACCGTCCGCATCCTGCTCCTCCGGGGAGGTTGATGGAGTCCCAGAAGGTCAAGATGGCCAAGGCAACCAGCAGCATGGATTGGCCTGCAAAGCCCGTGAAACAGAAGTTGAGCACCCTCGCCTGCTGACTCCGTTCGGCCCGAAGCAGGCGGCTGTCGGTGATGTGGATGCCTCCGCGCCCTGAAACCTCCGCCACGTCAAGGAACATGATGCGTGCGACTTCGTACACGAAGAGCACGCCTACGACCGCGACGTTCAGCAGCAGGAAAAGAAGCACCATGGCCACAAGGGGAGCACGGAGGGCAGGTTCCTCGATGTAGGACAGGGCCTCGATGGCGTAGAAGCCCAACGCGCC
Source organism: Candidatus Poseidoniaceae archaeon (assembly GCA_013330925.1). Lineage (GTDB taxonomy): Archaea > Thermoplasmatota > Poseidoniia > Poseidoniales > Poseidoniaceae > MGIIa-L3 > MGIIa-L3 sp11892u. The sequence goes on from DUHJ01000066.1 coordinate 17,235, forward strand.
GCCTTCTTCCATCACGGTGGCTTGTTCGCGGTATTCAGGAAGGGCCGCCACCCGGTCAGAATGGACAAACACGCCCGGAGCAACAAGCATCAGCACGAGGCTTGCGAGCGTGTTGAGTGCGACGATCGGCATCGCCATGAGGTTGACGTTGACGATCAAACCCACCGCCTGTTGCCGAGGTGTTGGAGTATGCCCCTGGAACGGAGAAGGACGGCCTGCTGCCACGTTGCGGTTTGCGTACCGCATGGCGTGCCATGACGAGCCAAGCACGCGTCCGTAGGCCATCACAGGCGGAAAGAAGGCCACAAGAAGGGTCACGCTCAATCGCCATTCCGGCTCCACAGAACTCAACAACGCCCAAACCAGCACCACGATGCACGCCCATGCGACGAGGAGCATCAGGCTGGCACGAATGCGAGCAGGGTCGCGGTGCTGCATGATCGCGCGCTGCATGCCTTGTGAAGGGAGCAATTGCGCGGCAAGGGCGACGCCAATGGAGGTCACGCCGGTGATCGAGATGAGCACCAAGGCCAGACCCAAGTTGATGGCCGAGAAGCCGTCTTGGAAGCCAAACTCGATCAGTCCGATTTCAACCAGCAACAGGATGGCGCCAATGAAAGCCATCAGGTACGCTGTGACTCCAAAACGCATGCCAGAGGTGCGAAGCAAACGGCGCGCTTCACGTGCCGAGCCGGTCACGCGGTGAACCTCATACCGCTTTTCTGCGGTCGGAAAGGCCACCCTGAGTCCTTGCAACTGGCGTGGCACGATGACTTGCCAGAAGAGCCAAGCCAGGGCGACCGCCGACAGCAAACCCACCAACACCGTCGGCCTGAAGCCGAAGACGATGTGCGGGGCATCCATGGTCTAGGCCATGACCTCAACCACATAGCCCCATCGCCGTGCAGCGTTGAGAAGGGCCCGGTCAAGCCTCGTTGGCTTCGACCTCGAGGAGGGATTCCCCTTGCTGCACCCGATCGCCTTGTCCGACGTGCACCGCGACGACCTTGCCGTCGTACGGGGCGGTCACGCGGTGTTCCATTTTCATGGCCTCAAGGACGAGCAGAGCTTGTCCTGCGGTGACCGTGTCACCGGGCGCTACGAGGACTTCGAGCACGCCGCCTGGCATCGGAGCGGAGAAACTTCCCTCTTCCTCGGCTGATTGTGCACCGGCTTCGATGACCTCGAGACGATGAACGCGACCGTCGATGTGCATCCAAAGCACGTCACCGATGCGTGTCCCGTGGGCGAGGAAGGTGGCTTCGCCTTGCTTGACGTGCCATCGTCCGTCGGGCAAGCGCACGATGTCGATGTCCCCGACCGACCACCCTTCTCCACGGGGGAGAGGTTGCAGTTCGTGCACCTCATCACCGGCACGGACGTCGACCATCAGGGGTACCTCCGGGACAAGGAAAGGAAGGGGCTGCTGGGGCCTGAGGCACCGTCACCGGCCGTGGTTGGCGTTGAGCGACGAGCCGTGGCCAAGACCGAACCGAGGGCAAGCACGGCTTCGGAAGCCGGTTCAGGCTGCCAGCCGTCGGGATAGGCCTCGTCCAGGGTTGTCGTGGACGTGGTGGCGGACACCACGGCCTCAAGGTCGCACAAATCGCGGAGGAAGGCCACGTTCGTGGTCGTTCCAAGGATCACAAATTCGTCCAGGGCTCGGCGCATGCGTTGGAGGGCTTCGGACCGGTTTGGTGCGTGAACGATGAGTTTCGCGAGCATCGGGTCGTAGGACGGGGAAACGTCGTCGCCTTCGCGCACACCTGTGTCCAGGCGAAGCCCGGGGCCGGTGGGTGGACGGAACACCGCCAGGGGACCGATGCTTGGAAGGAAGCCGTTGGCCGGATCTTCTGCGTAAATGCGGACTTCGATGGCATGCCCTCGCATCGCAAGATCTGGGACCTTCATGGGCTCACCTGCGGCGATGCGCAGTTGCTCACGCACCAGATCTACGCCGGTGACGAGTTCCGTGATGGGATGTTCGACCTGAATGCGGGTGTTCATCTCAAGGAAATGGAAGGTCCCGTCGTCTTCCATCAGGAATTCAACCGTTCCGGCGCCGACGTAATCCACGGCTTCTGCGGCCGCGATGGCGGCCTCACCCATGCGCTGACGCTGTTGCTCGTCCACCACGGCGCAGGGTGCTTCTTCGAACACCTTCTGGTGACGGCGTTGAACGCTGCACTCACGTTCGCCAAGGTGGACGGTCCGACCGTGCGCGTCCGCCAGAACCTGAACTTCCACGTGCCGCGCACCACGAAGCAGACGTTCGAGGTAGACACGACCGTCACCAAAGGCAGCAATGGCTTCACGACGAGCACCTCGCACGGCTTCGTCCAATCCTTCTGCAGATTCAACGGCCCGCATTCCTTTGCCGCCGCCGCCTGCACTGGCCTTCAGCAACAACGGGAATCCCACACGTTCCGAAGCCGCACGGACGGCCTCAAGCGTGGCGTTGAGATCGGCGGCCTCGTCGCCGGTGGATTCGATTTCGATCTCTTCTCCGGGGATCACGGGAACGCCCGCTTCACGCATCGTGATGCGTGCGGTCATCTTGTCGCCCATCTGTTCGATGGCGGTGGGAGAGGGGCCGATCCAAATCAGTCCCGCGTCGAGGACCGCTCGCGCGAATCCTGCCCGCTCGGAAAGGAAGCCAAAGCCCGGATGAATCGCGTCCACATCGTTGGCCAAAGCCGCTGCAATGATGGCCCCGCCGTCAAGGTAGGCCGATGCACCTGCGCCAGAAAGGGGCACGCAAAGGTCGGCCATCTCGGTGTGCAAGGCGCCTGATTCATCTTCGGCATGCACCGCGACAGCACGCAGGCCCGCCTCACGGCAAGCACGCAACACCCTGCAGGCGATCTCGCCTCGGTTGGCGACGAGCACGGAGCGCATCACTCGGGGCCTCCATCGCTTGGTCGCCAGGCTTGTGGGCGCTTTTCCAAGAAGGCCGACAAGCCCTCTTGGCCTTCGTCGGAGCCACGCATGCGGCTGGTGAAATCAAGGGTCCAGGTGCGCAAGGCTTGGTCGTCACCGGTCCATCGGTCAAAGCCGAGGGTGAGTTCCTTCGCCGCGGTCACGGCGGAAGGTCCGGTGGTCATGACTTCGGCCACCACACCGGCGACGGTGGCCCACGCTGCGTCGTGATCCTGGACCACGTCTTCGATGAGGCCGATGCGCTGTGCTTCGTCGGTGCCGACGCGCCCCGCGTTCATGGCCAGCCTTCGGAAGGCTGCACTGCCGACACGCCGGTAGACGTACGGGCCAATGACGGCGGGGAGGATGCCGAGCTTTCCTTCGGAGAGGGCGATGCGTGCACCTTCGACCGCCACCACGTGATCGCAGGCAGAAATGAGCCCGGCTCCGCCGCCGAGGGCCACGCCGTGAAGCACGGCAATCGTGTAGCAGGGATGGGACCAGAGTCCGTTGAACAAGCGGTCCAACCGAGCGCTGTCCTCGCGGTTCTCCTCGGGGGTTTTCGCCCCCGCGTCTCGCATCATGTTGATGTCTGCGCCAGCGCAGAAGTGCTTGCCCAAGCCGTGAAGCACGACCAGTCGGAACAGTGGGCCGTCCTCATCCTCGAGCGCACCTGCAGGTCCTGCGCTTCGAGAAGCGCTCCAATCGAAGACCTCGCACAGTTCGGTGATCATCGCGGTGTTGAGGGCGTTGTACACCGATTCTCGGTTCAACCCAATGGTCAGAACGGCACCTTCAACCTCGAGATGAAGATGTTCACAAGCCGGGACGTTCATGGGGAAACCTCAATTGGATTTTTGAATTTTCAATTGGAATTCACATTCTGAAAATTCCATACCCCTTCTGAGGCGCGGGTGCGTTTCGTGCCGCGGCCAAGCAGAGGCCGAGCACGTCACGGGTATCGCGTGGATCGATGACGCCATCGTCCCACAGCCGAGCGGTGGAGTAGTAGGGCGAACCCTCTTCCTCGTACTTTTCTAGAATGGGAGCACGGTAGGCTTCGACTTCATCTTCGGTCATCGGATCGCTGCCCTCGCGTGCGCGCTGGTCCTGCTTGATTGTCGTCAACACATCGGCCGCCTGCGGCCCGCCCATCACCGAGATGCGAGCGTTCGGCCACATGAAGAGGAAGCGGGGGTCGTAGGCCCTTCCGCACATGCCGTAGTTGCCTGCACCGTGGCTGCCGCCGACGATGACGGTGAACTTGGGAACGTCAACGCAGGAGACCGCCGTCACGAGTTTGGCTCCGTCCTTGGCGATGCCGCCTGCTTCGTATTCCCGCCCGACCATGAAGCCGGTGATGTTCTGGAGGAACACCAAGGGCACCTGCCGTTGACCGCACAATTGCACGAAGTGCGCGCCTTTCAGGCTTGATTCGGAAAAGAGGATTCCGTTGTTGGCGACGATGCCCACAAGGTGCCCGTGAATACGGGCAAAGCCACAGACCAAGGTCGTGCCGTAGCGGGGCTTGAATTCGTGGAAGCGTGAACCGTCCACCATGCGAGCGATCAGTTCCCGCACATCGATGGGCGTCCGGTTGTCTTCGGGGACAATGGAGAGCAGTTCTTCTGGGTCGTAATGCGGGTCTTCCGGTGCCGCACCGGCAGCCGGCGCCAAGGTCCGTGGCCCCAAGTTCTCGATGACGTTCCGCACTTTACGGAGGGCTTCTTGCTCGTTTTCTGCGAAATGATCGGCCACCCCCGAGGTGGCGGTGTGCACGTCAGCCCCACCGAGGTCTTCGGCCGACACCTCTTCGCCCGTCGCGGCTTTGACCAGCGGAGGACCGGCGAGGAAAATGGTCCCGTTGCCCTTGACGATGATCGATTCGTCGGACATGGCCGGGACGTAGGCTCCACCGGCGGTGCAGGAACCGAGCACGGCGGCGACCTGCGGGATGCCGTCGGCCGACATCCGCGCTTGGTTTCGGAAAATCCGTCCGAAATGGCCGATGTCTGGGAAGACCTCGTCCTGCATGGGCAAGAAGGCCCCGCCTGAGTCGACTAGGTAAATGCACGGCAGGTGATTCTCATGGGCGATGACCTGAGCACGGATGTGCTTCTTGACGGTCATTGGGAAGTATGAACCTCCTTTCACGGTGGCGTCGTTGGCTACAAAGAGGCATTCACGCCCGTGAACGACACCGATGCCGGTCACGATTCCAGCACTCGGCGCACCGTCGTTGTAGAGCCCATCGGCCGCCAACGGGGAGGTCTCGAGGAAAGCCGTGCCTGGGTCGATGATGGCCTCAATGCGTTCGCGTGGGAGCATCTTGTCCCGAGCACGATGCCGCTCCACGGCTCGTGGACTTCCACCGGCCCTGACCTGGTCCAATCGAGCACGAAGGTCCTCGATCAACGCGAGGTTGGCTTCACGACGTGCGGTGGCCTCCTCGGAGTTGGGCGAAAAACGGCTCGGAAGACGGTCCATGTCGCTGCCTCATCCACGGGGAGCACAGAAGTGCGCTTCAAGCATCCGACGCCATACGCTCAGACGTCGAGAATGAGGCGCCCGACGTCGCGAAGCCCGGGCGCCAAGCCGACGATCATCACCGCCAGCACCACGAGGACGCGGAGATGTTGCTGACGGTGTTCGACCCGCATCCGACTGAAGAGGACCACGATGGCGCTCACCAACGTGATTTTGATGACCGCAAAGAACCAGGCGCCGACGCCGAAGTCGATGCCAAGACGTTCGTTGATTCGCGATCCAATGTCAATGACGCCTTGGCTGGCCACGTGCTTTTCTCCGTATCCAAAGACGTCCAATCCGAGGAAGGTGGCCAAGCCGTCGGAAAGCTGACCCACGACCATGAGGATCACCAGCGGCGAAGCGAGCATTGCACGGTTGGACAATCGTTCCACAGGATGGTCGGCAAAGGCCTCAGGATCTGCTTCCCATTGCTTGAGGCTGATGCCTGCCGGGAGCACCCCCGGCTCGTGACCGCTCGCCCGGAGGTGACGCAAGTCCGAGGCTCCAAGCCGATGAAGCACGACCCCGACCAGGCATGGCACTACGACGATCACCAGCAAGGGCCAGAGAACTATGGCGTTGTACGGGTCGCCGACGTACAGGTCCGACAAGTGGAGCGAGAGCGCGATGTAGTACCCAAGGGAGAGCAACACCGCCCCAGAGCCGAAGGCCAACAAAGCACGTGTGAGCGCGGGTGCATGCGTCGTGCGCATGAGAAGGAGGACGATGCAGAGAAAGGCGGCGACTGCACTGCCGATCAACGGTGCAAGGGCCAATTCCGGGTTGGTCTGATGGATGGGCTGAAGCACCCAGACCCAAAATCCAGCCAGAAGAAGAGGAAGGCCGACCAACAAGGCATGGTGAACCCTGCGTTCTGCGAAGGTTGGACGTGCGGAACGGGCCACGATGACGTCCAGGCGATGGGCCAGAAAGCCAACGCCGACCAACCAGGCCGCGAGGTGAAGGTGAATCAAGGGCGAGATGTAGAGCAGGTCGCGTCCCTCGGGAAACATGTGTGCGTCCTCGAGCACGCGGAGCACGGGAGCGAGGACCACCCAAGAGGTCAGTGCGAGCACCATCAGATCATCGCTTGGGAGCCGCCATCGTCGGAACAGGGCCTGTAAAGCCAGCACGGCGGCGAACAGACCTGCAGTGTAGAGCATCGTGTTCCAAGGATTGTATCCAGCATCACCGGTGTCGCTGGCGTCTTCGACGATCGGATCCCAGACCACTGGGGCAAGGCCGTCGTCCCACACGACCTCAGGGGCCACCACAAGACCGACGACCACACCAAAACCGATGGCCAAGAGCGCCCAAAGCACGACGGATTCGACCAACGAATACACTTCGTCGGGCAAGGCAGCATCGTGATTGGGGGAGTCGGGTGCATCCACCTCGTCCATGAGCCTCAACGCCCTCTCACGGACCTGCCTCAAGAGGCTTGGCCCAAGGAATTCACTCTTCTTCGCCAGAGGCCGCCTGCAGACGCTCGATCAATTGCGCCTTGGTGCCGCCGACCTTGAGGCCAGCAGCCTTGCAGCGTTCCTTGAGTTCGGCAGCGGAGAGGGTGGAGAGGTCTTCTTCCTCGGCCACGTCGTCTTCGGCGTCGTCTTGAGCGCCAAATCCACGAGGTTCGTGGACTTCGAGGAAGGTGACCTTCGCAAGGTCGTTCATGGCGTCGCGAAGCGCGGTCACCAAGCGGAACTTCATCATCGCCGCGTTGGTGTCGAAGAGCATCGCCTGAGGCAACACGATGTTCACGTCGTCACCGTCGAAGGTGACGCCGAAGTCGCTCTGTCCCGTGTTGGATTGGAGGATGGCCTCGACGGTGGCTTCTCGGCCTTCAACGACCTTGACGACCTTGAAGCTGTAGCGGAGGTCCTTGCCTGCCATGGGTGGGTTGTAGTCGATGCGGGCACGGCCTGCTGCGAGGTACGAGAGGTAACCTTGGCGACCACCGATGTTCACCGGTGCACCGAGGTAGAGTTGGTTGCGGTCGCGAACCGACCTCAGGAGCTTGTCGATGCTGATGGTCTCCACCAAGGTGGGGTCCTTCTCACCGTAGGCGTCCACAGCGGGAATGGTGACGTCGACTTCCACGTCGGCTTCTGCTTCGAGGAGGGCGGCTTCGAAACCGGGGATGAGGTTGCCCGAACCCACGACGCACACGAGAGGGGTGTAGTCACGGCCTTCTTGGTGGGTTTCGTGCTCTTGAGCAACGGACTCTCGGGTCGTCTCGATCAGGTCGCCTGTTGCGCCGTCGTAGAGTTCGTAGTCAACGTGGACGATGGTGCCTTCTTCCATGATGTTGCCACCTTGCGGTGCGCCGAGCCACCGGAGCCTTCCTCATAAGTCAAGCGGCCGCTGAGGACGGTGGTGGAGAACCCGCATGTCGGAGGCCCAGCGCGGCCATACCAAGCAACATCAGCCCCCAGCCCACCCAAACCAAATGACTCTGGGGGAGGCGGTACACCGTGATGCGGACCGCGTCCACTCCTTCACCGTCGTCACCGAGGGTTTGAGGCATCAGCGTGTCGGCTTGTGAATAATCGAAGATGAAGACCACGTCACCCGACCAACGCCGCAGCACGTCCACTTC
>DUHJ01000170.1 GCA_013330925.1 Candidatus Poseidoniaceae archaeon
TGAGTCAACCATGCCGGAGCCGAAGCCCGTCGTGGTGCATTCAACCCCTGTCTGCGAGGTGCTGCAGGCACAATTGGGCGGCTGGGACAACCTCAACCACCTCATCGTCTGCACGGCGACCAAGGCGGCCGTCGTCATCGACCCTTTCGACGCAGCCTTTTGGTTTGAGGTCGCTGCCCAGCGCGGCATACGGCTTGTTGCCGCCTGGCTCACCCACAGCCATTGGGACCACACCAAAGGCGTGGAAGAGGCCATCGAGCTGGGCGGCGAAGGATTCGAGGTGATCGTCCACGGTGCGGAAAAAGAGCGGGGTTGGACTGGACCCCACACACATGCCCTCGATTCCGCCCCCAACGTGGCCACCGCCTTGCACGTGGGCGAGTTGACCTTCGAAGCCATCCGAACACCCGGCCACACGCCAGGGCACCTGACCTTCCTTGGGCACGGGATCGTCGTCTCGGGAGATTGCCTGTTCTTGGGCCGCTGCGGCCGGGCGGACCTGCATGGCGGGGACCCAACGGCCCTCAGGTCGTCGTTGAAACACCTTCGAAGCCGGATGCAGGCGCTTCCTCAAGACTGGGTGGTGCTGCCGGGGCACGCCTACGTGTTGGCCGATGGAAGGACCCCACATCATTTGACGCTGGCCGAGGTGCTGTCGCAGAACGAGGCGATGGCGGCGTTGGATTCTGACGAAGCCTGGTCCGCGCTGCCCTTCCTGGCCTTTGACGACGCGTTGGCGCGTCGCGCCCGCGATCAAAGTTGATCCAAGTCCAGCATGCTGGGCATGGAGGACCGTTGGGCGTCGACCTGCTCCTGCTCGTATTGCTTCCATTGAGGGACCACTTCGGCTCCACCTTGCCCGGTCCAACCGAGGGCCCTGGCTTCGTCGAGTTGCCCTTGGGCCACGTAGTAGTTGATCCACTCAAGGCGGCGTCCTTCTTCTTCGTCAAAGGCCGCGTTGGAGAGCTTCTCGTTCTGGCGTGCGCCCAAGGCTGCTTTGCGCCCTGCGTTGCGGGCGATCATGGCCAAGGCGACGGCGGCAAGCATGAGCCCCACCACGCCCACCAAGACCAGCGTCAGGGTATCGACTTGAGCGCCAAGGTCGCCGCCTCCAAGGGCGGCGTCACCGTTGCTGTCGTCTTGAGGTGCGGTGATGGTGCATTCGACCTGCCCACGAACGCCCACCTCGATGGAGGGGTCGTAGGGGCACGGGTCTGCGTCGTCTGAGGTGCCGTCGTCGTCTGCGTCAGGGCAACCGAAGGTGTCGTCGATCGACGTCCCGAAGACCTTCCTGCAACCGTCGGGTTGGTAGGCGCCCAACGTGATGTTGTCACCGTACCCGTCGCCGTCAAAGTCGAGTTGTTGGCTGAAGCGGAGCGGGAAGGCATCGGGCAAGTTCCCCGTTGGACTGTCGCCGCGGCCGTCACCGTCTCGGTCCGACCATTGCGTCTGATCGTTCGGGAAGGCATCGCCCTGCTCTTCACGGAGCATCAGGAACATGCCAGGATTGGCCTCGTCCTCAACCGAGACCAACTCGAACAGGTAGTTGTCCCCTCGGCCGTCGCCGTCGCTGTCCACCCACTGGAGGTTGTCGTCGGGGAAGGTGTCGTTCGTGTCAGCCCAACCGTCGAGGTCGGCGTCGGGGCATCCGTAGCGACCCGATTGGTTCGAACGGCCGTATTCGTTGACACAGGAATCGCCTCCGCTGACCGCGGTGTTGTCACCAAAACCGTCGCCGTCGGTGTCGTTCCATTGGAACGGGTTGGTCGGGAAGGCGTCCACGGGGTCCGTGTATCCGTCGCCATCGGTGTCCGGGCATCCGCGGCTCACAGGGGTCTTGGAACTGCCCGCGTCCAGCGGACAAACGTCGCCCGATTCGGAAATGCCGTCGTTGTCTTCGTCGATGAAGTTGTCACCAAATCCGTCACCATCGGAGTCTTCCCATTGAAGGGGATCGCTTGGGAAGCGATCACCGTTCGTTCCGCTTGGGTTGTCGCCGTAGCCGTCACCGTCGGAGTCGGCCCACTGCGTTGAATCGTCGGGGTACAGGTCCGCGTTGTTGCCGTCAGGGTTGTCCCCTCGGTTGTCGCCGTCGCGGTCTTCCCATTGCGTGCCGTCATCGGGGAAGGGCTCACCGGCGTTGGACCATCCATCGCCGTCACGATCTGCACAACCGAAGACGTCCCCGTCCGAGGTCCCGGCTTGGTTGGGGCAGGCATCCGGCTCGTTCCCGGTTTCGTTGTCCCCGTACCCGTCACCGTCAGAATCGCACCATTGGGTGGGATCGTCCTTGAACGCGTCCGCGCCAGAGCATTGCCCGTTGGGGCCCCAATCGTCGGTCGGGTCCGACCAACCGTCGCCGTCGCTGTCTGGACAGCCGAGGCGGTCCCAGAACGAATCGCCGGGCACGTCCGGGCAGCCGTCGGCGGCGCCGGAGTTCGGGTTGTCACCGATTCCGTCGCCGTCGGTGTCCAACCACTGCGTACGGTCAAGGGGGAAGGCGTCGGGCATCATGGCCCCTTCGAGAAGTTCACCGGGCCAATGAGACGGTCGGTTGGCGGTCCACGCGGCGTTGTCGTAGTTGTCGCCCCAGCCGTCGCCGTCGGTGTCGTTCCACTGCATTGGATCCATTGGGAACGCGTCGCCCCGTTGATTCACGTGAATCTGATTCGAATCGAGGTCGTAGAGGTAATTGTCACCGTAGCCGTCCATGTCTGCGTCCGCCCATTGTTCCGGGTCGGCCGGCCACACGTCGGCCCCGTCTGGGATGCCCCAGGTCGCGTCAGCGTCCGAGTAGCCGTCTCCGTCCGTGTCCGGGCAACCGTAGCGGTCCATGGTGGAGGAGCCGGCCACGTTGACGCAGGCGTCGGGTTCGTTGGCGGGTTCAGGATTGTCACCAAAACCGTCACCGTCGGTGTCGTCCCATTGGGTGCCGTCGGACGGGAACGCATCCACGATGCCGTCGCCCTGGTCGGTGCTGTTGTACCCGTCGTTGTCCTCGTCAATGTCCGCGAACCAGAAGTACACGCCCTCGTCGTTTCGCCCGTGCGCGGTCACGATGTGGTTGCTGTCCGGGCTCCACGAAATCCCGTAGATCGTTCCACAATTGTTGTTGGTTCCAGAAGCACAGCTGCCCGGGCGGGGGCCGCTGAAGCTGTCGATTTGCGTCTTGGTGTCCGTCTCATAGACGTAGGCCGTTGCACCGTCGGTGCCGTACCAGTAGAAGCCTGCGGCCACCTGGCTGCTGTCAGGGCTGAATTCGACCGAAGCGCACGACGTTGAACTTGTGATCTCCCACACCCTGTTCCACGATGAACCGGTGTATTGGTACATGTCAAAACTCGCTGAGGAGCCTTCCCAGCCTCCGCACATCGCGATGTAGTTCCCGTCGGGTGACCACGCAATGTCGTTGACGGCAGCAGGCGGGTTGGTGATGCTTGCAACCGTTGTCTGCGAGGTCACGTTCGAGATGTACATGTCACCGTTTCCGGCCAAGGCCACGTATTCTCCTGTTGGGGAAAAGGCCGCGGCATAGAAGCGATCTTCGCCGTTTGGATTCAGGCTGTGGAGGTTGGACCCGTCGCTGACCTTGATCAGGAACACCTGACCGTTGGTGCCGCCGTTTCCGGAGCGGCCGATGGACACCGCCACAAGGTCGCTGTCCGGGTTGAACCGCACGTCGTTGACGTAGTCTCCACCGCCCACGTCAACGCTGATGGAACCGTGCACGGTGGTCAAGTTGGAACTGTAGTAGATCTCCATCGTGTCGTCGTCCTTTCCGGCGGCAA
>DUHJ01000128.1 GCA_013330925.1 Candidatus Poseidoniaceae archaeon
TCCTGCCGAGCGCCTTCCTTTCGATTGAACCCAACAAGGGATTTGAGGCGGTGGCGTGCCATGGGAGCACGTTGTTCGCTATGACACAATCCTCACTGGCCACCGAAGGATCGACCGAACAGTGGATTCGTTTGTTGGAGATCGATTTGGACGCCTTCAACGTGACCGGGCAATACCTCTACCCGTTGGAGTTGACCGACGGCGCTTATTCCAAGGGCGGGAAAATGGACAAAGTCAGCGCGATGGTGGCGATCTCAGACACCGAATTGCTCGTGATCGAACGGGACTCGCTGAGCGGCCCAGACGCCAGCAAGTGGATCTTCAGGATCAACATCGAGGGAGCGACCAACCTGATGCAGCTTAACGAGACCATTGTTGCTGCTGGGGCACTTGAATCAATGGAAATGAACGAGTTGAGTGAGGTTGAGGTCGTGGAGGATGTGTCCTCGTCTGAACCTGTGTACCTCGATCATGTGTTGATCAACGAACTGGCCAGCAAGGTTGCAACCGCGCCCGCCAACCCTTACCAAGACGGGGCAAGAACAGCGGACTACATCGAACTGTTCAACCCGACCGCTGCGGTGGTGGACCTCTCAGGCTGGAAGATTTACGACGACCCGGCCAAGGCCTACACCTTCCCTGCAGGTTCAGCCATCGAGTCAGAATCCTACCTCTTCCTGTTCGCCGACGACACCAACGACGGCACGCTCGACTTCGAGAACACCGTTGATGAAAACGGGCATCACCACTTGCCGATCAAGTTGTCATCGGGCGGCGAGTCCGTCACCATCGAGGACGAACAAGGCAACGTTGTGGACCACGTCGTCTTCCCCGCACTCAGCCAAGACGTGTCCTATGGCCGTGTTCCCGATGCATCAACGCATTGGTCGATGACGGATTTGACACCTGAGGCGGCCAACGTGGTGCATACGGCGACTTCGTCGGGCCAAACGGCCGCGGACAGCGGCCTCAAGCCGGTCCTGAAATTGCCTTTTGTTGAGCTTGGCGATCGGTATGGCATCAAGCCTGAAGCGCTGGCTATCGTGGGCCAAGGCCATGATCTGACCTTCATCAACGACCTGCAATCGGTGCATCCCATGAACGTCAACGGCGGACTTGAGGCCGATAGCATGGTTCCGCTGGGCCAAGCCAACATCAGCCTGGTTGCAGGAAACTTCGAAGGGAGCGGACTGGACTGGTGCGATGCACTGGACGGGTACGTGGTGGCCAACGATGGAGGCAGCCTGCTGCTTGTGGACGAGGCGGGGGCTGCGCAGGTCCTGTTCGAAGACGATGCTGGCGGCCATGACCTGGAAGGCGTAACGTGCACCGATAACGGAACCATGTTCGCGGTGAACGAAGCGAACAGCACCGTCATGAAGATGACCGTGAACGATGGAACCGCCTCGGTGGTTCACACCTGGACCGTCGAGGTTCCCGTGGACCTCGACGATGGAAAGGGGCTTGAGGCCATCACATGGGTGGGCGTGAATGACGCGCCTGCTTCTTGGGGCGAGGCTGCGGATGGATTCTTGCTGATCGGAAGCCAAGATGATACCCGCCTGCACGTTGTTCGGCCCAACGCATCCTTGACCATGCTCACACCAGCGCTCTCCATCGACCTTGGGCAAAACGACGTGGCTGCCCTGGATTTCCTCTCCGAGGTTGGCGCCGTCCTGGTGGTGCACGATAACATCGACCGCATTGACGTCCGGGCCCTTGATGGACGCCTCATCTCGACGCATGCCACTCCGCTTGGGATGGAAGACACCGAAGGCATCAGCGTCCGGCTTGATTGCAACGCGAGCCGCCTGATTCTGGCTGTGGCCGATGACGAGATCGTCGGCATCCACGAGCATGTGGTGCACAATGTCGCCTGCACCTTGCCTGCGCAGCCGTCGGCGTTCGGCATCGACGTACTGCCCAGCACCGGCTGGGCCTTCGACCCAATCGGCACCATTCGCCTGATGATTTTGTCCGACATTGGACCTGCAGCAGGCCCGACGCCGGGGGGCCATGTGGACGTCCGGCTGCACCCCTTGGACGGCAGCGACGAGGGAGGATACACCCCCCACCCATGGCCGGTCATGGCGATGTACATGCCCGACGGCATCACCTCGTACATGGTGGATGGCACAACCTATCTGATCACCGGCAACGAGGGCGACCTTCGAGATTACAGGACCTTCAACGGATCGTCAGGCATGCTTGAAATTGGCCTGAACGAGGAAATCCGCATTGCTTCGGTCGATTTGGACCCCATGCGCTTCCCCAACGCGGACACCGTGCAACAAATGAGCCAGCTCGGACGGTTGAACGTCCCCAACAACTGTGGAGACCACGACGGCGACGGTGATCTGGACTACATCTGCGGTGTTGGCGCCCGTTCGTTCTCAATTTGGACCACTGACCTGGAATTGGTTTGGGACAGCGGCCATGAATTGAGCCAATTCTCAACCCACAACGGCCAGCACCTCATCGATGAGATGAACTCCCGTGACGACAACAAAGGGATTGAGCCTGAAGGCGTCAAGGTGGGCGAGGTCAACGGCCGTACCTACCTTTTCTTGTCGATGGAACGAAGTTTTGGAGTCATGATTTACGACATCACGGACCCAACATCACCGCAATTCCAACAGTGGATCCAAGTTGAGGGTTCTTCCAACCCTGAAGACATGGAGTTCATCCCCGCCTCATCTTCACCCAACGGCGTGCCTTTGCTGGTGGTCGCCAACGAAGATTCGGGTACCGTTGGGATTTGGGCGCTTGAATCGTTGTGAGCCTCAGCGGTTTCGCTTGCCTTTGCCCTTGCCGCCTTTCCCCTTGGCGGGGCGGTGGTGGCGTCCGTCGTCCTCCCACGCCCTTGAGTTGCGGGCCCGTCGGTCTTGCTGATCGACCCACGCGTCGCGCGCATCGGAGCGAGAGGGACGATCGAGATGGTCCGGCATGTCCGCGAACGATTCGATGGTCAACCGGAGTCCACCAAGTTCGTCCTGCAGCTGGCGAACGTTTTCTCCGCCCTTGCCGATCAAAGGTGCAACCATGTGCTTGGGTGCGTAAATGGTGGCCGTCACGTCGCTCGTGAAGTCGATGGTGCACTCCACGCCCACCCATTGGCGGATGTTGTGGGCGAGTTGGGCCTTGGCCAACTTGCGCATCGGTGATTCATGGCCCTGCGGCCCGCCCACGGGCACCACAGCGATTTCTTGCCCGAAGGCGAACATCTCGTGGGTCACCTGGCCGTCGGGGAAGGTGCACACTTCGATGACCGGGCGAGCCAATTCTTCCTGCATCCCGGAAGGTGGTTTCACGGTCATCTTCAGTTCGAGCACCTGCGCGATTTGGCCCTTTTCAACGTGAATGATGGTGTCCAAAACTTGGCTGACGAGGCCCAATTCGACCTTTCCAATGAGGCGCTGCACGGCTTCCAAGGCGGAATTGGCGTGCGTGACGCCCAACAACCCAACACCCGCGAGGCGGACGTCCGCGAAGATTTCGAAATCGCGCGCACGGCGCACCTCGTCGAAGATGACGAAGTCGGGGCGGACGAGGAAAATGATCTCCGCGGTCTTCTCCAAATCGCCTTCCAGCGGCGCGTATTGCGTGATGCGGTCGGCGAGTTGGAGGTCGCGAGGCGCTTCCATGGTCTTGACCATCGCCCCCACGTTGCGATCGAGATGGCCCGCGATGGCTTGGGCCAGCGTGGTTTTCCCTGAACCTGGGCGGCCGGAGATGAACACGCCGCGATGGTGATCCGACAAGCGGTCGATGAGGCGCTGATCGAGGTCGTAGGCCTCGATTTCTAGGCGGGCCACAGGTCTGACGATGGTGATCTCGTGAGCGTCCGCGAAGGGCGGCCACGCCATGGTGATGCGCAGGTCGCCCAGTTGGATGACCTGGCAGCCCTTCCGATCGATTTCGAGGAAGCAATCGCTGCGGTCGTCGTTGGCGTCCACCAGGTCGCGGAACGCGTCCATCAACTCGGACATCTGTGGCGTCGCCCACGCCTCCTCAACGCCTTCGACTTCACCAAGGCGAAGTTCGGAGATGTGTCCTGCTTTGGTGCGGGGAAGGCAGCCTGCCTTCAGGAACAGCGTGGACACGCCCTCCGTCAACAAAGCGTCCACGGAAGCGGGAAGGTCCGGATGGTCTCCGTGGGTGGCCATGACTCAAGGGAGGGGTTCCGGCCCTTCACCCTTCGCCGCGCTCATACCTTGACGTTGGGTTCCATCCACAGGTACGTGGCGTAGCCGGTGCCTACCGTAGCGAGCATCG
>DUHJ01000039.1:0-6919 GCA_013330925.1 Candidatus Poseidoniaceae archaeon
CGGCGGTCCTCCCGGTCCCAGCAAGGGTGGCCCACCTGGTCCCAAGAAAGGCGGCGGCCCTCCCAAAGGCGGCCCAAGCGGTGGCCCGCCGAAAGGCGGTCCATCGGGTGGCCCAAAGGGTCCACGGCGTGGCCCCCCAGGTCGCTGAACGAGGCTGAGCCGGTGCTGATCGACCCGACGTGCGACGCCCTGTTGGAGTCGAACTCTCGATCATTCTTTCTGACGCTCAAGGTGCTTCCTTCCAAGATGCGTCGTTCTGTTGGCCTGCTTTACCTGCTGGCCCGTGTTGCCGACACGATTGCGGATTCCAAAACCGGTGAGGTGCAGATTTTGCTTGACGGACTCGAAGCATGGGATGCAGCGACGGATGAACGGCAAGGCAAGGTGCCTGATTTGTCGCATCTTGCTTCGCTTCAGGCCAAAGACGCTGAGCGGGAATTGCTTGAGAAAGCGAGCTTGGCGGTCGATGCCTTGGGCACGACGTCTCCCGCAGATGTGCAGATGATTCGCACCTGCCTCAACATCATCATCGGAGGACAGACCCTCGACCTTGAACGGTTTGGTCCTTCCAACGACAAGGATGAGATCTCAGGACTGCCCGATGATGAAGCCCTCGACGATTACGCCTACCGGGTGGCCGGGAGCGTGGGTGAGTTTTGGACGGACATGAGCCGCCATCACATGTTCCCAAACCGTATGGACATGCATGATGAGGCTTGGATGGCCGAAGGCATCCGCTTTGGGAAGGCCTTGCAACTCACCAACATCCTTCGGGACATCCCTGAAGACTTGCGCTTTGGGCGCTGTTACGTGCCGCTGACTCGATTGGAGGCCGTTGGCTTGACCAAAGAGGACTTGCGAGACCCCACGTCGATGACCGCGTTCCAGCCCGTCTACAACGACCTCCTGGACATGACGGACGCGCACTTCGAAGCCGCGGTCCGTTACGTGCTGCGTTTGCCGGGACAATCTCGGAGGCTCAGGATCGCTTGCATGTTGCCCATCATCATCGGCCAGCGGACCGTTGACCTGCTCCGCACCAGCAACGTGCTCGATCCAACCGACCGGGTGAAGGTCGATCGGGCCGAAATCAAACGCATCCTCCGCCGCTGCCTCGTCGCGACCATGGTCCCGGGCGGAACCAAGCGTGCGCTTACCGCGTTGCGCCCTGAGCTTCGCTGAGCGATGCCTTGCTGCGTCACCGCAGAGAAACGCTCCTGAAAACAGGGGGTTCATAAGGACACGAAGACAGGCATCATCGACTGAGATGCTGGAACGCCGGAAACCCCTCGACCTCGTGCTGCCCCTGAAGGGCAATGCATCGACGAAGAGCGGTCGTTTCGAGCGTGAGCACCTGACTCCACTGGAGCGCGTGCGCACCGGTGTGCAGTTGGCCACGGAAGCGGTGAAGGCGGTCAGCCGTACCGCGATGGAAGCCCTGCGTGAGTCGGCCCAATTCGTCGGTTTGATCGGGGATGACCTCGAACTCGTGGACCCCTTCTCTCATCTCGAAGCTCCAATTTGGTCGGAAAAGCCACCTGCGGAATTGCTCCGCTTGGCCTACACCTACTGCGAAGAATTGACCCGCCGGGAAGCAGGCAACTTCTATCACTCGTTCAAGTACCTCCCAGAGGACAAGCGTCAGGCCATGTGTGCCGTCTACGCCTTCTGCCGACGTGCCGACGACATCGCTGACGGCGACTGGTCCGACCGCTTCCCAGGTTCCCTTGGGGAGATGGACCCCGAAGCAAAGGCCTACCGCGAGGCGCTCGAACAGCACCAAGTTGCAGAAACCGTTCTCGACGAAGAGGCGTACCTGAACAAAATCACCCAGTTGTTCTTCTTCCGAAAGAAGCTCTCATCGTGCTACAATGAAGCATGGTCCACCGACCCTGTGTTCTTGGCCCTGAAGGACACCGTGCAGCGATTTACCATCCCCCGTTTGGTCTTCGACGACCTGATCTCCGGGATGGAAGACGACCTCTACCAAAACCGCTACTGCACCTTCGACGACCTCTACGTGTATTGCTACCGCGTGGCCAGCGTGGTGGGACTGATGTGCATCGAGATCTACGGATACGAAGACCCCAAGGCAAGGAAATATGCTGAGTCATGGGGGATTTTCATGCAGTTGACCAACGTGCTACGTGACGTTGGAGAAGACATTCATCGTGACCGTGTGTACCTCCCAAGCGAGGAACTCGAAGCCAACAGCCTTGACACGGGTGAATTCATTGACGGACGCGTGGTGCTCAACGCCAGTTGGGAGCCCTATTGCCACCATTACGCAAAACGGGCGCGCACCTACCTTGAGGAAGCCCGGCAACTCTTGCCTCTTCTTCCTCGTGAAACGCGCTACTCGCCGGCGGCGATGATCGCCTTCTACGACAAGATCCTGAAGCAGATTGAGCGAAGCCAAGGGGACGTTTTCACGCAACGCATTCGCCTCAACAAGGCCCAGAAGATCAGCCTCGCTGCAGCGGTCTACCTGCGTCATCGCTTCTTGCCGCGCTTCCTCGACCCAGTGTGGGGCGCATTGGCCCGCGTTGGCGTCCTCCCAAGCGTCTGATCACGCGTCGTCGAGCGGCCAAGGCCGCGCGTCGTCCCATGCGTTCCATTCCGCAACCCATGGTTCCACGAAGGGCTCAACCTCCAGTCCAATCCCGGCCATGACCTCGGCGGGTCGGACCACGCCGTTCTTTCGAATCCCGGTTCGAATGAGTGCCAAAGAACAGGTTCGACCACGCTGCATGGTGCGCTGTTGGAAATAGAAAAATCGCTCATCCATTCCCACCAATCGTGTCCGCACTTCGGCTTTGACGAACGGGCGCAAACGATGGCGGTAGCGGATGGTGGACCCGCCCACGACGAAGGCCGATTTGGTCCGTCTGACCCACCTGAACAAGCCGATGCGCATGGCAAGCTGGTAGCGGGCCAAGTCGAAGAGAACGAAATGCCGTCCGTTGTTCACTTCAGGGTAAAGATCGGCGTCACCAAAGCCAGGTCTGACGCGGAACACATGCTCAGCAAGCGGATCTATCGCCTCAAAGCGACGAAACGTATGCCGCAGGACGAGACCAAACACGCGGTGGTACGGGTACATCCCGGCTCACGCTTGGCGGGTGAAGGCCTGGATGCCGGTGATGTAGCGCCCAATGATCAGGTTGTGGATGTCATGGGTGCCCTCGTAGGTCTTCACGGATTCGAGGTTCGCCATGTGGCGCATCACGGGGTACTCGTCAAGGACGCCGTTCGCCCCGTGGATGTCGCGGGCCACGCGGGCAATCTCCAGTGCGATGTCCACGTTGTTCATCTTCGCGAGGCTGATCTGCTCGTTGAACCATGTTCCGTCGTCCTTCTTCCGTCCAAGGTGGTAAGCGAGGAGTTGTCCCTTGGTGATTTCACGCAACATCCACGCCAATTTGTTCTGAACCAACTGGTAGGCCGCGATGGGTTGACCGAATTGAATGCGGGAAAGCGCGTAGGTCTTGGCCGAGTGGAAGCAGGCCATGGCCGCTCCGAGGGCGCCCCAAGAAATGCCGAATCGGGCATTGTTCAGGCAGGAAAACGGGCCTCGGAGGCCCTTCACGCCGGGAAGCATGCGGTCCTTGGGAATCTTGCAGTCTTGGAACACCAGTTCAGAGGTGACGCTTGCTTTCAGGGAATGCTTGCCCTTCATCTCAGGAGCGGAGAAGCCGGGGTCGTCCTTCTCCACGATGAAGCCACGGATGACGCCGTCGAGTTTGGCCCAGACCACCGCAAGGTCGGCGATGGTGCCGTTGGTGATCCACATCTTCGCACCGTTGAGCAGGTAATGGTCACCCATGTCTTCGGCCTTGGTCACCATGTCACCGGGGTTGGAACCGTAGTCAGGCTCGGTCAATCCAAAGCAACCAATGAGTTCGCCGGAGGTCATGCCTGGAAGGTATGTCTGCTTCTGTTCTTCCGTGCCGAAATCCCAGATGGGGTACATGGCAAGGGACCCTTGAACGCTGGCGAAAGAGCGGAGTCCAGAGTCACCGCGCTCGAGTTCTTGGCAAATCAGGCCGTACGCCACGTAGGACAGGCCAGGGCAACCGTAGCCCTTGAGCGGAGCGCCGAGCACGCCCATGGCGCCGAGGTCTTGACGCCACTTGTCGAGGAACACTCCATCGCGGCACGCTTCTTCGATGTGCGGGAGCACCTCTTCGTCAACGTAGTTCCGGACCATGTCTCGGATCATGATTTCCTCTTCGGTGAGGAGCGATTCGATGTCGTAGAAATCAGGGGCTTCGAAGGCTTCCATTGGCTTCCCTCGTCCAATATGCGGGGGGGACCGCTCTAAGGACCTGTTGCAGGGCCCATGGGATTCAACGCTGTCGTGAACGACGTGCGTTGCGACGCCGGATGTAGGCCGCCTGCATCTTCGGGCTGTTCATGAAAATCAAACCGATGATGCTGCCGATCAGGGCCACAGCCACCGCGATGCCGGCGACAGTCTCCAAGACGGTTGACTCCATGTCGCTGGTGTCAGGGACCATGCCCACGAGGTCGCCGTCGGTGGTGAGGAACCAACCCGTGCCAACGTCGCTTTCCCACGCTCCAAGGAGCGAACGGCCGGCGATTTGAGCGTCGAAGGCCAAGGCCTGCTCCGGACCGAGGTGCTCGTATGCATCGTCGCCCACGGGGTCGTGTCGAACAAGGCCGAGTGGTGTAAGATGAACCAAGGACGTGCCTCCTGCGGCCACCGAGGCGCCTCCCATCTCGGAACCGATGCTCTGCAGGTTACGAATCGGTCCCGTTGAACTCCGCGAGGCGGTTTCGGTGTCGATCAGGACGGCCACCGTGGAGAGGCCGAGTCCAAAGGCCGTGCATTCGTTGAGGGTCGGATCGGCGCACGTGACGCCTGACCACGTCGTGCCTGAGGTGCCGGTCAGCCATGTGATGTCATGCGAGCGCCCGATAACGGCCAAGCCGTCTTGGCTTGTGGCCACCACACAGACGTTGGCCGAGCGATGGCATTCGAGGTCGACGATGTCCTCAGTTTCCAATCCATCCTGCAACATGACGGGGCCTGTGCCCTCTGCAAAGCGCCACAGCCCTCCGTCCGCGGACGCGATGTACGCCACGTCTGCACCGGGGCGCCAAGCCACGTCGACGAGGTCACGGCCAAGGAGGAGGCTGGAGCCGTTGGCGTTGGTCACGGCGTGGGTGTCACCCGAGTAGCGCATGAGGAGGCCGGTGTCGCCCACCATCAACGCGGTAGCGCCGCCGGGATGCCAATCCACGGCATTGATGTTCACGGTGCGTCCCGTGCCCAACTCCACGTCCAAGTCTCGTCGTTCAGGTTCGAGTCCATCGATGCGGTGCGCCCACCCGTCTTCTCCCACCAGCAGGACAGCCTCCCCTCCGGGCCGGACGTCCATTCCGAGCATGGCTCCCGGGGCCTCGATGACCCCCTCGTCCGAAAGGACCACAGCGGGCGCAGCAGCGGCCGGCACGGCGAGCACGAAAAGTGCCACCAAGGCCATGGCGATGAGGCGACGCATGACACACGGGCGGCGCCTTGGATGAAAACCTCTCCTGTGCGGTGATGGTTCGCCGTCTGGTGGGGCGAACCTTATGCCAAGCATGACCGTGGGAGCGTCCATGGAGCGATTTCACGTTCGACGTGGCCACGAGAAGAAAACCGGAGGCAACGCTGGGTTGGCCAAACTTGCAGCCGAGGCCTTCGACGGAGCGACCGCGGACGTGGACGGGCGCTTCCAAGCCTCCTTTGGTCTAATGACCAGCGTGACCGGAGAGTACCTCGACGGTCGCCTGGTCGTCGACGTCACCCAACTCAAGGGCGAGGGCCTCCAGTCCTTCCTCGAGGAAAACGGCATGGAGGTCGCGATGGAATCCCGCCGTCGTTGGTCCACCTTCCTTGACGACGCGACCGGGTACAACGCCAAGCAGCGCGGTGACAAGGCCAAGGAAGAGAACAAGAACATCAACAACGCAAAATCAGCGATCAACACCGCCAACAACACCCTCAAACTCAGCACATCGCTGGACGATGAAGGCCGCCAAGCCATCCTCGACCGCATCGCTGCACTTCAGGCCATGTTGGACGAGGGCAAGAGCCCCACAGAAGGCATGATCAAGAAACTCAAGGACCTGCTCTGAGGTGACCACGTGGACCTCGTCGATTTGGACGCCATGGCCGAGTCGCATCCCGGTTTGGCGGACCTTGACGACGCGGCGCTGGCCCGGTTGAAGCTCATGGTTGACGGGGCCCAAGAGGTGGTTGGACTCGACCACCTCATCTCGGTTCTTGCCGGTGGGCCAAGCATGGCCGGGGACGACGTCATTCGATGTTACGTCGGGTTCGAGCCATCGGGTACGGCTCACATCGGTTGGAAGGTGCTCGCGCTTCGTCTTCGGAACCTGCTGGATGCCCAAGCGAACGTCATGGTCTTCTTGGCCGATTGGCACGCCTGGGTGAACGACAAATTCGGCGGAGACATGGCCTCGATTCAAACCACCGCGCGGTACATGGAGGACACGTTCCGGGCGCTCCTCGGGCATCCAGAAGAAGGTGAAGGTCCCGGGCAATTGCGTTTCTTGTGGGCTTCCACCGTGATGTCGGATGGTGATTACTGGGCCCGTGTGTTGCGGTGCAGCAAGGGCATGACCTTGGCGCAAGTTCGGAAGACCTTCTCCATCATGGGGCGTGACGAGGCCTCATCGGACAACGATTTGTCACGGTTCTACTACCCGGCCATGCAGGCGGCGGACATCGGGCACATGCACATCGACCTCGCCATCGGCGGCATGGACCAACGCAAGGCGCACATGTACATGCGGGACGTGTCACAGCGTTGGGGTTGGAGGAAGGCCACCTGCCTCCACACACCGATCATTTCTGCCCTGACGGCCTCGGGTGGTCGCATGGAAA
>DUHJ01000039.1:7223-8121 GCA_013330925.1 Candidatus Poseidoniaceae archaeon
GGCCTCGGGTGGTCGCATGGAAAGTTTCGATCACAAGATGAGTAAATCTGACCCACGTGGAGCCTTGTTGCTTCACGACGACGAGACCGTGATGCGAAAGAAGATGCGAAAGGCCTACCTCGATCCGGAAGACGAAGCGTCCCCGGTCTACGAACTCGCAGAGCACATCGTGCTCCCTGAGCAGGGCGTCATTCACGTCACCCCCAATCCAAAGTTCGGCGAACCCTCGTCATGGACGGACTTGGAGGCCTTCCGCGCGGCGGTGGCGGACGGAACACTCCATCCCCTCGATGCCAAGTGGGGCGTCGCAGACGGCCTCGCCGCTGGATTGGCGGGGGTTGCCGCACACTTTGAGGCTCAGCCGGACCTCCTTGAGGCCGTTCGTAACCTGATGTCGCAGTGATTCAACGCCACGAAGGTTCGCTGGTCCAGGTCACGTCGTCAAAGTGCGTCGCAGGTTCATCGAGCATCTCGATGCCCTCCACGCGCAGGATCATCACGCGACGGGTGTCCTTGTCGAAGGTCCGCTCTGGGAGGTGGTCCACGTGCACGGTGGCATGAAGGCGCACGAGGGACCCCACCGGGTATTCGTCCACGAAATCTTCGTCCACGACCGCGGTCCACACGTGCTGCCCGATGGACCACGGTCCATCGCCATCGGGAACGACGTCCATCACAGAGAGGTACTGCACGTCGATGTACCTCAGTTCTTCGTCGTTCATCCGGTATTTCGACCGGGGCAAAAACCGCATGGCCATTTCCCGTTCTTCTTGGGCAAGGCCTGCCAGGTAGCGTTCCGCACACACAGGGCATTGCCCCGGGCTTTCCCGTTGACGGGCGAGCCGCTGTTCGATGTAGCCCACATAGGTGCAGCCCTTTGCCGCACAGGCGTACGCGG
>DUHJ01000198.1 GCA_013330925.1 Candidatus Poseidoniaceae archaeon
GACCATCTCCATCGACACCCTGACCTTCATCGCTCCTGCTCGCCAAGGGGACCTCTTGGAGGTGACCGGGCAAGTCGTGTTCACATCCACCCACACGGCGTGCGTGAAGGTGACCGCACAGTCGATGAGCAAGTCGGATTGGGCGCGGAGGCCCATTTGTGAAGGGTACTTCTTCTTCGTCGCCATCGACTCCATGATGCGACCCATTCCCATCCCCCAACTCGTTGCAGAAGGGGAAGAAGCCGAACGTGAATGGGCTCACGCTGAGGAACTCCGAGCGAACATGCTTCGCAATCGTGCAGCGTCCAAGGCTTGATGTGGAACACCACGAGGCCCCCTCATGCCGGTCCTGAACATCGCCGCTGTGGCCACCGATGACCTCGCACGGTTGATCGCCAAACCCAGCGACCAGCGTGACGTGCACACCTATGTCCACAAGGAAACGGGGGAATCAGGAGCCCGCATCCTCTCCATCATCCGACCGGCGAAGTATCCCGAACGCCTCCGTCCGCTCCTGAACGCCCTGTCTGCGGCACGGGTCGGCTTGATCGAGGTGGAGGCCGTCGATGCCACCCTTGGGGAAGCCCTTGTCGCCTTCGCCAGCGCAGGACTTGAGCGAGGCCTTGCCGTCATCCGTCCGAAGGACGGCGGCTGGATCGACGAAGACCAAGTCAAGGCCCTCTTCCAACAGGCAGGCTTGGGCGCTTGGACTTTCGAACCGGAGGACGGACCGCACCTGCGCGAACGCTTGTACGCGCTGATGGACGATTTGGCCGAGGAACTCGCCGAAGCATCAATGCAACCGCTCATCATCCCTGTCGACCAGCATTTCAACGTCAGAGGCATCGGCCTGGTCGCCATCGGCTATGTGCAGGCTGGCACCGTGAACCAGCACGACGAGTTGCTTCTGCTGCCCGCTGAAGGTGGTGGCACGGCCAAGTCCCTGCAAGTCATGGACGACGACGTCCCCGCCGCCACCGCCGGAGACCGCGTCGGCTTGGCCCTTCGAAACGCTCAGGAGGCCCACCTTTCGGGCGGGACCCTCATCGTTCATCCACCCGTGGACGACCCCAGGACGGGCACCCACCGGCCACCGGCCATGCAACCCCACGTCCGCTCCACGGTGCATTTGACGCCCTCGCCGTTCCAACGACGCACCTTGCAAGAAGGCGACGTGATCCACCTTTCCGTTGACCTGCAATTTGTTGTTGGACGGGTCACGGCGGCCGACGGAAATGCCCTTTCCGTGGAATGGTCCAACCCGGCGCTGATCCGAGCCCAATCTCCGCCTCAAGCCATCATCGCCCAACTGGACTCGAAACCACGCATCATCGGATCAGGACGAATCGAGTTCGAGGCCTGATTCGGCGAACGGAGACCTGTCGTCCAACCTCGCCGTGGGGCTGCTGCGTTGAGGGAGCATTGATATCCCATTCCACCAAGTGCGAGCAGATGGGAGAAATCGTGCCGGCATCTGCCGGCCCGATGCAGTTGGACCGCGAGGTCCTTGACGGGCTGCGTCTGGCTGGGATGCGAGGAAGGGTGGCCGTTGAGGTCGACCCTTCCGCATTGCTCATCCGAGCGAAGGAGGGCAAGACCACCACCTTGCCCCTCTCCTCGATCAGTTCATTCAACCATCACCAGACCCACCTGATGCCGCCGTACAGCCACCTGTTCGGTTTGATCCTCATCGGAATGGCCGGGTGGGCCATCGAGTTGCCCGCGGTGCGAAACGTCGTCATGACCCTCGGATGCATCCTTGTGGGAGCATGGGCCCTCACGCGCCGACCCACCCTGACCGTGGACCTGCACAACGGAGAGTGCCACGTCATCACCGGCGCTGACGGGAAGCTGATGATGCTCGCATACCTGATGGGGCGCCTGATGGCAGGCATGTCGCTTCCGGACGCAAGGGAAGGCATCGACGAGTTCCTCCGGCCACGTTCAACCCCGGAAGCGCTTCACGTCCCTCGGCCAATCGCAGGCTTGCTCGAAGGCGAGGTGGTTCCTCGCACGTCCGTGGACGAGACCATCATGTCGGATTTCTTCAACGACGAACCCCTCCCCATCGTCGACGGGCCTCGTAGCCCCGCCTCGGTGAACATCACCATCGAAGACCGGCGCGCTCCCATGCAATCCGACGCATACCTCGCGCCTGTTCAGGTGCAGATGCCGGTCCCGCCCGCGCAGGACGGTTTGCATGCCAGAGCGCAGCGCATGATGGTGGAGCAGCGTGAGGGGCTTCCCGAGCCCTCGCACAACGCATTGCATCCACGCACACCGGTCGATCGAGAGGCTGCACAACAGGCGCGAGAAGAGGCTGCTTCACCGTTCGGCGTGAGCGGAAACGGTTGGCAGCCCGTCCATCAAGAACAGCGTGCTCTGCCTGCTCCTCGTGTGGAGGCTCCGCTCCCGGCTTTCGACCAGGGCGCCGAGCCGTATTTGCCGAGTTTTGTTGGCCCGAATGGGCACTCCCGGCCGGTGCAAGAACCCGAACCTGCACCAACCTTCCCCGTGATGGGCTTCGACGAGCCAGCATCTCCTGCGCCAACGGCTCAACCTGAACCGTCGCCGCTTCCCGTCCATGTCCAAGGCATCGTCGGTACGGCACGACGTGCCGAGGACCACCAGCAGGTTGCTCCTTCAGGGCAACCCGTCAACCTGCGACCAAAGAACGGAACCACAGGCCCACGGCACCTCATCCCACGCCACGGGCGAGCCACATCCCGAACCCGTCGAAACAGCCTCGGCGGCCTCTTTGATGCAGCACTTCGCTCCCCTCCTCCCTCCCCGCAAGAGCAGGACTACGCTGCCATGTACGGTGACGAGGACGGAGAAGCCGTCGCATCGGAAGATGCAGTCCCACTAAGCACGTGGCAACGGACGCGCCTCCGCTCCGACTCAACCTCACAAGCCATTGTTGACGAACACACGCGCACCCACGCCGGTTCCTCCGGTGGAGAGCGGCCAGACGATGAGCTCCGCCAATTGCTGGGCCAGATCTCAATCGACCCGTTGCCGGACCCCGAAGAAACCCTGAGGGGGGAACGCCAAGGTCAAATTGCCTCGTCCTTCAGGGACATGGTCGAAGTCAATTCAGAGCCAGCCCAAGCACGCGCGTACATGGACCTTGACCGCCTTGACCGGTGATCAGCGGGTCAAGCCACGAACGACCTGCAAGCGTGCTTCGCGATCTTGGCGGTCCATGGCCACCAGACCCGTGACGCCGAGACCTTGCAGGGTGTAACTCGCAACCACGGCCGCGTGTTCCAAGCCCGTGCGCAGTTCCTCTCGACCCACAGGGCCCTCACCTTTCGAAAGGTGAGCGGCCAATGTGCCTGCGAAGCT
Organism: Candidatus Poseidoniaceae archaeon; assembly: GCA_013330925.1. Classification (GTDB taxonomy): domain Archaea; phylum Thermoplasmatota; class Poseidoniia; order Poseidoniales; family Poseidoniaceae; genus MGIIa-L3; species MGIIa-L3 sp11892u. Next base: position 3,349 of record DUHJ01000198.1, read on the forward strand.
GTCCCCGCAACCCGTCGGGTCGACAAGCCCCGGTGAGGGCACAGAGGGCACATGGAGCAGCCCGCTCGGATGCAAGGCAAGCACGCCGTGCTCGCCTCGCTTGACGATCAGGATGGCCCCAGGCTGCAGTTGACCGTGAAGCCACTGCGCCGCCCGAACGAGGTTCGCGTCGTCGGCGAGCATGCGCACTTCTCCGTCGTTCAAGACCACGACGTCAACGCGCTGAAGCACGTCGTCCAGCAAAGGACGGGCGATGTCGATCCAGAGGTTCATCGAATCGAGCATGCGCAAGCGCGTGGGTGAACACTGGTCCAGCACTTTGGCTTGCAGCGCAGGGTGAAGGTTGGCGCAGAAGAGGACCTTCGGCGAAACCCATGCCTCGGGCACCTCAGGGTCGAAGGCTTCGAAGACATTGAGTTCGGTGTTCAGGGTTGACGCCTCACCCATCGCACCGCTGTACTCGCCCTCCCAATGGAAGGTGTTGCCCTCGGCCGTGACAAGCCCAGCAAGGTCGAGTCCGCTCTCGGCCAAGAGGTCGCGATCTTCCGGACGGAAGTCGTTACCGACGACGCCCACAACGCCACATGAGGCGTCGCATGCCGAGGAAGCGAGGCCTGCATAAGTCGCAGAGCCACCAAGCAGGCGTTCACCCTTGGCTGCAGGTGTTTGAATCGAATCGTAAGCAAGGCTGCCGACCACAACGACGTCCATGTGCCTCGGCACGACTTCGGAATGAAGAACCCTTGTCACCGGCGACGCTCGGTCACGATGGACCGACGGGTACCGGAAGCGACGTCGATGATTTCGCTGCTGGTCACGGTTCGGTGTTCGTCCATCACCACACCGGGAAGGTAGCCGTCGCAGACTCCTGCCGCGATGAACACCGCATCCTTGGACCTGCAAAGGTCCTCGGCCTCCCAGCGACGGTCCAGGTCGTCACCGACCATCGTCGCGGCCCGGGCCGCCTCCTCGTCGTTCCGGAGCACAAGTCGGCCTTGGAACACACCGCCAAGGCCGCGGATGGCGGCGGCCGTGATGACGCCTTCAGGGGCTGCCCCAATGCCCATGAGCAGGTCGAAGGGGCCATCGTCGCGTGCCGCCCAAATGGCGGCACTGACGTCACCGTCGGACATCAATTCGAGTTGCGCACCGGCTGCCCGCACGTCGCGGACGAGGTCGGCATGCCGCTCTCGGTCGAGGGCAACCACGCGAACCTCGGCGACCTCTCGGTCGAGGGCATGGGCGGCTTGTTCAAGGTTCCACGCCACGCCTCCATCAAGGTCAACATGACCCGCAAGCGCGGGTCCTGCCGCGATTTTGTCCATGTAACAATCGGGGGCGTGCAAGAGCGCCCCTCGAGGCGCAGCAGCGAGGACGGCGATGGAATTCGGCAGGTTATCGGCACAGTTGTTGGTGCACTCAAGCGGATCGACGGCGATGTCAAGTTGGAGCGCTCCTGCCTTGCCGACTTCGGCCCCAATGGGTTCTCCGATGTAGAGCATGGGCGCGTCGTCACGTTCACCCTCGCCGATGGCCACACGGCCGTCGAAGGGAGCGTGATCAAAAGAGCGGCGCATCGCTTCAACGGCAGCCCCGTCTGCGGCGTCCTTGTCGCCAAGGCCTCGCCATTCAGCGCTGGCCAAGGCGGCCATGTCCACGGCTTCGAGGAGGTGGGGCCAGACGTCGCCGACGCGCATGGACCCCGACAAAGAAGGGCGGGTGATGAACACACCGGAGGGGATTTCACGCCGTGCCCTTGTGCTTCTCAAGGACACGAAGGCCGTCGATTCGTGCAACGGGGTACTGACCATGTTCGTCTTTTTCCAGCGATTTCACCATGTCGAACGCACACAGCAAACCGGCGCTCACGCCCGCCAAGGCCTCCATCTCGATGCCGGTTCGATAGTGCGCTCCGACTTCGACTTCACAGCCCAGCCGATCTTTTTGCACGTGCCAACGAACTTTGCACGATTCAATCGGGACGGGATGGCAATGTGGAATCAACCGTGGCGTCTCTTTCACGGCCTGAATGGCTGCGATCGTCGAAGCCTCTCGAACGTCGCCCTTGGCCACGTGACCCTGGACGATGGCCAGCAGGGTTTCCGGACGAAGCGTGACCCAACCTTCGGCCACCGCACGACGTGCCACTGCGGGCTTCCGTCCAATGTCCACGATGCCCTCAATCTCAACCGAGTCCTGCTTTCCATGTGGCTCCATGATCCGTCACCTCCTTCTTCCACAGGGGGGCCTGCTGCTTGAGTTCATCGATGAGCCAGCGGCAGGCATCGAACGCCGCTGCACGGTGGGCGGAACCCACGTGGATGGCCACGATCGGCTCCTCCGGTTCCACGCTCCCAGTCCGGTGCGCGATGACCACCGCCCGAAGGCCGTAGGTCTCTGCGGCTTGGGAAGCCAACGCGTGCAGAACCTTCGGAAGTTCTTCCTGCCAGGCATCAAATTCGAGCCGAAGCACGTTTGAATCGCCCTCTTTCCCTCGCGTAAGCCCCACGAAACTGACCACGGCCCCCACCCCGTCCACGGGGAGGCGTTGCAGGAGCGCGTCAGGGTTCAGCCGCGTAGCGGGCGTGTCCACAATCACCTCGAAGGAGGAGGGGGCTGTGGGCATGAGCGATGCTCACACAGCGCATCCTTCAAACCCTCCGCGCCGTTGTCCAACCATGGACGGTCCGCCCCCGGTCACCGTGATGGGCGCCGGGCTTTCTGGGCTCGCCGCCGCCACATTGCTGGCGCGTGCCGGGCGTGAAGTTCACGTCCATGACATTCGTGCGGATTCAGGTGCCCGCTTTGACGGTGATTTTCAGGCCTTGGAAAACTGGAGCATGGACGAGGATTTCTTCGAACAATTGGAATCGTGGGGCTTCGATTCAACCGCCTTCCGTGCGACCGAGTTCTCGGTGGTGGACCTCATCCATCCAGACGATGAGGTGACCCAGGCAAAGACGGACGGCGTGGCCTACCGCATCGTTGAGCGTGGAACCTCAGACCATACCATCGATCAAGCCTTCAAGCGGATGGCCATTGAAGCAGGTGCAACTTTGCACTACAAATCACGCATCGACGAGAAGGACGCGGACATCGTGGCCTGCGGTCCGAAGGACACCTCTGCCCTTGCACTTGGCGAGATCTTCCGCACCTCTCACCCGGACCACATCGCCTTCCAACTCAACGACAAGCTCGCACCTGGGGCGTACAGTTACCTGATCATCATCGATGGCATCGGCCTCATCTGCACTTGCCTGTGGCGCAAGCAAAAGAAGAGTGAACGCTTCCTAAACGAGTGCATTGCCACGTACCAACGCCTCTACCCAGACATCGACATGGAGCCCATCAAGCGGGTTGGAGGGAAAGGCGATTTCACCCTGAACGGGCATTACACGGTGCCGGAAACCGGACAACACTTCGTCGGTGAATCCGGTGGCCTTCAGGATTTCATGTGGGGCTTCGGCATGCGCATGGCGGTCTGGTCCGGGGTGTTGGCTGCCCAAGACATGCTGGGCGGCCCTTCCTACGAGAAGGAAGTGCGGCGCCACCTCCTTCCTTACGTGCAAACCAGCGTCGCCAACCGCTGGCTGATGAATCGAGTTGGAGATCGGACCTTCAAGCGCATGTGCAAGCAATGGATGCGCGATCAGGACCGCTCGGGCGACGGCTTGCGTTGGATCGGCCGTTTGTTCCGTCCGAGTTTGATCAAGCGTCTTGTTTTCGCACTGACCTCCCCTTTCATGCTGGAACGTGGGCAGGGACTCACGCGCCCAAAGCGCCTGCCTTTCCGGGCTGCTAAAGCCCGCGACACGTGGGAACAAAGCGAGGAGGCACTTGCCGTAAAGGCCCGTTGGGAAGCCGCACGACGAGGAGGGGGCCAGACCTCCTTCGAAAGCAGGGACGGAGAGGCCCACGAGACGGAGGCGACGCTGGTTTGAGCCGCTGCGATTGCTTCATTACCGCTCTTCCATTGGACGGGTCATGTCCGACCTCTACGGCCTGACCTTCGAAGCGATGCCCAACAACCTCGTCAACTACGGGACCACCGACAACGGCATTGCCGTCATCGAACTCGCCTCCGACTCCGGTGGCGAGCCCTTGCAGGGCGACGCGACCGCGGTGAACACCTACACCCACGGCATGTTCCGTGATTTTGACGACGCCATCATCCGCGCCCGTTTCGACGACAAGGTGACGGCCATCGTCATCACCGGTTCCGGTGAGAAATTCTTCTCCGCAGGTGCTTCCATCAAGATGCTGAACAGCGTCTCGCCCGGCTTCAAGTACAACTTCTGCCTTCACGCCAACGAGACCCTGTCTCGCCTCGAGCAGACCCCAAAGATCGTCATCGCGGCCATCAACGGCCACGCGGTCGGTGGCGGTCTCGAAATCGCCATGGCCGCAGACATCCGGATCGCTCGAAAGAACAGCGGAAAGCTCGGCCTGCCTGAGATCAACCTCGGCGTGCTCGCAGGGACCGGTGGCACCGCTCGTCTGACCCGCCTCATCGGCAAGGCCAAGGCCCTTGAGATGATGGTGACCGGTGAACTGATGTCCTTCGAGGACGCCAAGAACCACACCCTGATCAACCAAATTTGGGAAGGAAACGCGACCGAATTCCGAGAGATGATGCTCGACTGGGTCAGCGCCCAATTCACCCTCCCCAACAAGGCCGCCAAGGCCGTGGGCAACATCAAGCGCTCCTGCCAGACCGGACCCGAGATCCCCTTCGAGTACCACCTTGCGCTCGAGCGTGAACTGCAGGCAGCCCTCTTCTTCAGCGACGACGCCAAGGAAGGCATCGCCGCATATGTGGAGAAGCGAATCCCCTCCTTCACCGGACAGTGAACCTGCCTTCCGGCACCCGCCCGCAAAGTCGGGCGAAACGGCACCCTACGGCCATGCCGTGTTGCGGACTGATTCCGACGACGGGTCATCGTGCAGAACCAAAGCCAACGGAGCGTTGAAGTCCCGTCACGGCCAGCCAGCATCATGGACCCCAACGATGTGATGGTGCCGGCCGACGTGCCCGACGAACTCATCGAGACGTACATCGAGAACTACCTCAACGCCACCGCAGGAACCGGTTTCATGAACCTCTTCGCCTGCGATCAAAAAATCGAGCACCTGAACGACGATTTCTACGACGGTGGAGCGGACATCCCCCTTTCCTCAAACGACCCGGCCCATCTGTTCGAAATCGGAGACCTCTCCTACGCCGACGGCACCCTGGGCGTGATCGCTGGTCAACTCGGGCTCATCTCGCAATACGCACGTGATGCACCCGACCTGCCTTACCTTGTCAAGCTGAATTCGAAGACGAACCTCGTCAAGACCGCACAGCGCGATCCTGTGAGCATGGCCATGTGGGACATGGACGACGTGATGTCCTTGGTTCACAACGGCATCAACGTGGTCGGCATCGGATACACGGTCTATTTGGGCAGCGAACATGAACACGAAATGCTGACCGAAGCGGCGACGTTCATCCGCCAAGCGCACGAACTTGGCATGATCGCCGTGGTCTGGATGTACCCGCGCGGTCAAGCCGTCAAGGACGAGAAAGACCCTCAATTGATTGCCGGAGCAGCCGGTGTCGCGGCTTGCATCGGTGCAGACTTTGCCAAGGTCAACTACCCCCGTGCCTTCGAAGGCATGACGCAACCTGAGAGCCTCGGCATCGCCGTTGAAGCCGCCGGCCGTACCGGCATCATTTGCTCCGGTGGTGGAACCATGCCACCCAAGGAGTTCCTCCAACGCTTGCACGATCAGATTCACGTCTCGGGGTGCCGCGGCGCCGCCACGGGCCGAAACATCCACCAGAAGGGCACCGAAGAAGCGGTTCGAATGGCCGCTGCATGCCATGCCATCATCTGTGAGGACGCCTCGGTCGAGGATGCATTGGCCGTCTACCAAGGCTGATTTCGCCGTTGTTTCTTTGCAAGGCTGCACGTCAGCAACCACATTTTGCGTGGAGCGGCGTCAGTTGATCGTAGGAGCCAAGCGCCAAACAGGCAAGGGAGAGGAGCACCAACGCTCGTACAGCCCAACTGCCGTTCACAACGCGAACAGAGAGGAGGCACACTTGACCAAATTGGTCACGTGATTTGACGTTCGCCGAATTGGAGGGCTTCGGTGTCACGGCCGGGGCCGTGGTTCAATGAGGACACAGGTGAGGCATCACTCAGGGCGTGGACCGAGGGTGAAATCACCCTCTTCGTTCAGGATGATCGGTTGCCCTTCCGTCCATTCAGGGCAGTGGTCAGCAACCCAGGTTCGGGTGGCCCATTCGCAAATGTCGTAGCCACCGGAGAGGATTCCAGAGCGCTTGATGTATCCGACCTTGACGATGTCCTTGTCCTTGGAGAGCACGTTCCCGAGCTGCTGGCTCGTGGTGCCGTGGCGCATGGTGCTGTTGATGTGTTCGAGGATCTCTGCGGTGTTGCGGGGGCGGTCGCCCAGGAATTTCTTGATCTTCTCTCGGATGCGGACGGTCTTCATGCTCTCAGTCTCCTCGGCCCCGGTCATCCGAGGCCATGATTCACAGGGACGCGGACGCCTATATCATATTAGCGACTGAAACGGTTCCATTGTTACACGGAACTACGCATTCAATGCGTCAAATGCAAGGAAAACGGGGCACCCTTGGGGCATCAATCACGTTTTCCAATGGAAATGTGTAACAATTTGTAACGATTGACGATTCTAAACGCGCCCTTCATAAAATCAATCACATTCGGACGTGTTGAGAGAGACACATGGCCACGTCGAGAATCCGCAGCGGCTACCAACGCCGGATCCTCGACGAACTGCTCGACGGGCCCGCCACGGTGTCCGCTCTCGCAGAACGGCTGAGTTTGGCCACCTCGCACACGTCGTCCACCCTGCGCACCCTCCGTTTGCAAGGTTTGGTGACTCGGGATGAGCGCGAAGGGGTGCGTGGCGCACCCCATCACTTGAGCCCTCAAGGCCTTCTTCGCCTCCAAGAGGACGCACTCCAACGCCTCAGGGAAGCGACCAAGGAACCGAGAACGGAGGGCACGAACGTTCTGCTGACCAGGGATGGGCCATTGGTGGTGCTTGCTTACGGGGAAACCGTACCTTCCGACCTCCTCTGGCTCCCACCGAGGAGGTTAGGGGTGGAAGGTGCACCCCTTCTTTCCTCCAGTGGAAACAACCGGGGGGGAGCCTGGTGTGCGGTGAGGAGCCCTCCTCAATGGTTTGATTTGGACACCCTCGAACCCTGTGATCCTCCACCCGCTGAAGCGTCCTTGGGCGACATCCGGTCGTGGACCCAAGGCGGTCGCAAATTGGCCTTGGTGCGAGCTCGTGTGATGAGCGGGCAGGACCGCTGGACGATGCCACCTGGCACCTGGTTCGAAGCAGAAGCGCCCAACGAAACACCGCCTGCTGCCTTGGATCGAAGCACCATCAACCTCGGCAACATCCGAGGCACAGAAGTCCCATGCCGGCCGTCAACCCCGATCCTTGGGCAGGTCGGTGAGGCGTGGAGACGTGAGGTCCTCCTCTTGGAGCAACGAGGACTGACGGTGCTCAGGTCCTCGCGTCCAAACCCGATCGCCGAACGACCCGAATCACTGCTCCGCACGTGGATGCGCCACCGCCACCCACGCCTGACCGAGGGCGAGTTGAACCGCCGCACGCAGCGCGTGCTCGACCGGCTACGGGGGAACCGCCGAGGGCGCCCAAGCGAAGTGGCGCATGCGGCCTTGGCTGCGTTTGGTCCGACGACTTGGGTCAAGCATGACACGTCCTTCCACGAACTGGCGCGAACCAATGCCGAAGGCGCCCGAGCCATCTGGGAATGGGCCCTTGAACACGCTTCAGACGCCGTCCAAGGCGAATGGACCCTCGGAGCAAAGCACGCCAAACTCCTCAGGCGGGTGATCGGCGACGGGCGATGTCAGTTGTTGGTCGCCGGCGATGCACGCTTGCGCGAACACAAGCAAGGGACGTGGTTGACGGAAAGCGACGACGAACGATGGGTTCACCTCAACGAAGTAACACGGCTTCGCCTCGCACAAGACCGGCAACAACCCGTCAAGGCCACCCTCTGGAACCTCGCCCTCCCTCGCTCGGCAGCGGAATTGACGACCGGCACAACGTCGAATGATGTGGCCCGAGAAGGGGAGCGGAAGGCCCCACGGGCAGAGCGGGAACTGCGAAGGGCCTTGGCCGCGTGGCCCGAGGGCAACGACGACCTTGCCGATGATCTGGAACACGAACACCCGCTGGCGGCTTGGATCGCTTCCTCCCCCGAAGAACGAGGACGACGGTGGCGAAGGATTGGTCCACGCATTCCCGACGAATGGGTTGGTCTGCATGCCTCAACGATGGCCGCTGACGCTTGGCTTCGTGACGAGGCATGGCGGGCGACACATCACGAGCGGGAGACCTACGCGCTTGAACTGGCTCGGCGTTACGAACACCAGCCGCAGCTTCGCGTTCGTGACACGGATTCACCACCGCGCTCGGTGGCCAGCAGCGCTCGTTTGCTCATCCTTCGCGGCGATGAAGGGGCCGACGACCTCGACGTCACCACGTGGATGGGAGACCCGCTCCATTTTGCCTTCCTGCTGCCAAAACTGTGGACGAGGGTCCAGTCGCTGCCGTTCACAACGGATGCACACAACGAGGCTTTGGCCACATGGCACGCGTGGGTCAGCGCTCCTGAAGTGCCCCCAAACGTGGACACGATCATCCACCGTTGCGAGAACCTTCCATGGCGCTGGTGGGCGCCATGGTTGCCTGAATGGCTCCCGAACCTGCTCGCTTCGGCCCGAGGACGTCGATGGTTGGCAGAATGTGAACTGATGTGGCCCATGGTCGCCACTGAGATGGACGGAGGAGGGCCGCCGGGAATTGCTCCGCCCGAACCAAAGTTGACCTTTCAGAACAGGGACCTTTCCGACGTCCATCTCATCGAGGAAAATCCACACACTGCTGCGTTGTTCGACGTGGTTGAGGCCGCCATCGCCGAACAGGAAGGGCGCCCGACGCCCGTCGGGCGAACCCATCCAGAGGCCTGTTGGCTTCTGAAACCACCCCACACATGGCCGACGTTCGTCGGTTTAGGTCAAGAAACAGGCCCTCTGCAACGGTTGTTGAGTCAGCGACGTCTTGATAGGTGAACCGTCGAACCGGCACCTGCCACACCTGCAACATCGGGCCGAGCCACTGTGCAAACAGGCGATGACGTTCGATACCAAGGCAGTGGCCCGCTTCGAAGACCGCTGTGACCCTCGGGGATGATCAGTGGAGCAACAGCGGATCTGTGATCGGACTATGGGTCCTCGGGTGACGTATGGATGACCTCGAGCCAACCAACCGGTCGCACAGACCACCCCTGCACATGGGTCAGGCCCCAGAGCTGTGAGGCGATGAAGCGGGCCGTTCGTGCGGGGGGACAGACCCCCTCTTTCTCACCGTCCATCGCCGATGCCATGAAGGGCTCAGCAGGGACGCTTGCTCCATGACCTCCAGAGGAGGGCATGTCCGGTGCCTCCTTGGGGGAACCTTCGACCGACTTCATGACGGCCACCGAGATTTGCTGGAAGCAGGGCTTCAAGCCGCGTCTCATCTTGAGGTGCACGTCACCACCGACGCCATGGCCCTCGCCAAAGACCACCGGATTCAGCCGATGGAAGACAGGATGGCGGCGGTCGAAGCCGCCTTGCGAAACGTTCGTGATGCCGGTTGGAGCCTGCACCTCCTCAGCGACGCATTTGGCCCAGCCCCCTCCCACCCGACGGCGGATGCCTTGGTCGTCAGCCCAGAAACGCGAACCGGTGGAGAGGCCATCAACCGAAAGCGCATCGAACACGGACTCGAACCCTTGGCCCTCATCGAAGTGGCCCACCGCCTCAACGCTGAAGGGACCATCCTGTCCTCGACCGCCATCCGAAACGGAAGCATGGACACCAACGGAGAAGCGTGGATTCGCTCGGCATGGCGCGAGCACGTCATGGCCATGAGCCCTGCCGCTGAAGCCCACCTGAAGACGCCCTCCGGCACGCTTTATCCTGGTCCTGAGGAGGCTCCCGAAGTGGCGATGGCGGCGATGTTGGACGACCTCACGTCGCAGGACGGTCCGTTGATCGCCGTGGGAGACGTGACCGCACGGGTCATGCTTGAGATGGACGTCCTCCCTAATCTTGCGCTGATCGACGGTCAAACCAAACGCGTTGCGCTTGACGTTGGGGAGGAGGTGAACGTCGATGCGTTCCCCTTCCGCGTGGACGCGTCTTCTCCCGCAGGCGTGCTGACGCCGGACCTTCTCACTGCGCTTGAGCAGGCCCTGAAATCTGACGCCCCATGTGTCATGGTGGTCGACGGCGAGGAAGACATGGCGCCGTTGTACATTCACCTGCTTGCCCCTCTGGGCACCATGGTGATCTTCGGCATGCCCCGTCAAGGCCTGATGGTGCAACGCACCACGTTGGCGATGAAAGAGCGTTGCAGGACCATTTTGGATGCCTTTGAGGTGCAACGATGAGCGAAGAAAGACCGCTCGTCACGGTCACGGTTTGCGTCCGCGATGGGGCGCATTGGGTCGACGGGTGCATGCAATCCCTGTTGGAGCAGACGTGGCGTCCTTTGGAAATCATCGCCGTGGACGACGGCTCAAGCGACGGCTCAGGGGAGCGCTTGCAAGCCTTCCATGACCCAGAAAGCGAGGTGCCCGTCCGCGTCATCCAACGCCCTGCTGAAGGCTTGTCCGCGGCCAGGGATGCCGCGACTGAAGCAGCAAACGGCGACTGGGTCGCCATCACGGACATTGACGTTCGACCCATGCCAGACTGGATTGAGGCCTTGATGGCCGCTCGAACCGGTCTTGAAAACGAAAAGGTAATTGCCATCACCGGCCGCACCGTCTTCGAAGAAGGAGACGACCTTGTCTCAAGGCTCCGTTCCATCGAGATTGAACGGAAGTACCGGAGTCGACCTCGCCGAACCACCCTTGCCAACGGCCCTTGCTCCATGTTCCACGCCAAAGCGCTTCGAGATTCAGGTGGATTTGATCCTGCGTGGTACCACGCGGAGGACATGGAGGTCAGCCTGCGCCTTCTGGCATCGGGTGGCTCCATCGTCTACGCCCCAGATGCCATGGTCCGTCACGTTCCGGAAGAGGGGCGGAAGCGCTTTGTCGCCAAGCGGCGACGTGACGCACGGGCCCACGTGCGCATCGTGCGCCGATGGCCACGACGTGCAAGGAAAGGCATGGCGTTCGATTTCCTCGGGACCTCGACGCTGGTGCTTGCGATGTTGCCCCTTCGGTTGGGGGCATGGCTGGCCCTCATGATCGGCCTTGGTGCAGCCCTCCTTCCCGAGATCATCTCCGGCCAAGGGGGCATGACCCTTCCCAATGAGCTTGGAACAACGTCCTCCACCGCCTTGCTGGTGGGTGCAAGCCTGCTAACCCTCGCGGAATTCATCATGTGGATCAGCGCCCTTGGTGCCGTCAACCGACAGGTGATGAGCGACGTGCGCCAGCGAAACCGCATCGCTTGGATGCTGTCTTCTGCATCCTTCTCACTCAGGATGCTCATCCTTGCGTGGTCATGGGCCCTCTGGACCGGACTTTGGCTTGGCGCATGGGATGCGATCACGGGCCGGAACGGCCACTGAAGGCCCTGATCAGGCTTCGTCTTCGCTCAAAGCGAGGGCACGAAGCGCAAACCCGAAGGCGACCAAAACGGCGCTGACGGCGTAGACGCCGGGGTCGAACCAGTTGGTGTGCATGGCGCCGCGGATGACGTAGAAGAGGAGGCCGACGAGGAGGCACCATGCCCCAACGGTGTGGGCCAAGCCGCCTTCAGCGGAACCGAGGGCACGCCAGGTGGAGTTGTCGACAAGGCTGCGGAAGAAGCCGGCAACGCTGCCTTCCTCGCTGGCAATGGTGCGGAAGCCGAGGGCGACCATGCCACCGCAGAGTGCAATGAACACAAGGTCGCTGGCCACGAAAGCAGGAGCGGTCGCATGCGCTTCGAAGGCTTCGTTGAGGCGACCCATGCTCAGGACACCGGCCCACGAGATTCGGTAGCCGGGATGAGCCATGCCCATCAGGTTGAGCAGGGCGAGCACCAAGCCCCACACGCCGAGGCCGACGAACCAGCGGGCGGTGACGGACGAGGGGTCAACGACCATCTGGACGAGGCCCCGGCCTTCGTTGGACGTCTCGGTCATGTCGCTCGCCACCTGCCATCTTGTTATAACGACGTCGCAGCACAAGCCCAGGACTCATAGCCTGCTCTGGTGCCTGTATTTTGAGGAGAAAATCGGTTCGAGGTCAGGTTCTGAGTCCTGAATGATGGCTGCTGCATCCACGTTGGGTGGCAAACTGGAGTGAATCTCCTTGGTGCGCCCGTAGCGGCCACGGCTGACGGTCCGTGCGGTGATGAGCCCCAGCATGTCAAGGTTGGAGATCAACATCGACACCCGGCGAGCGGTCAGTGGAGCCTTCCCCACGTGGTGGCAGGCTTGGTCGTACACGTCGTACACCTCGCCGGTTTGGACGCCACGAGCTCCGGTCCGCTCGGTCAGCAGGACAGCGG
>DUHJ01000067.1 GCA_013330925.1 Candidatus Poseidoniaceae archaeon
CTCGTGTTCTCAAGGCGGGACCGGGCATGAATCAAGATCCGCTTGACGAAGCATTGCGCCTTCACCTGCCTTCTCTGCCTCGTCCGAAAGCGCTTCCAAAGCGGCTCGAACGTGTCTACGACGGCATGGGCGACCGGTTGGCCATGCGCCATCACCTGGACCGTTACGACGAATTGAGTGGAGGGCCTTCGGCGCGAGGCATTGACGAAGACATGCTTCGTCGTATGGCCTCCTACCTGCTCAGCCTCAGCGAAGGGAGATGGAGGCGGTTGGCAAAATCCATCCCAGCCTTGTGGAAGCGAGGTGGACGCGAGCATCGGAAAATCGCCGGCATGCTGATCGCCAACCTTCCGGAGACGGCGCTCGGAGACCACCGTTGGACGGTGTTTTCCACGCTGCTGCAGCACGACGTTGGTTTGGCTCCCGTCGTCGATGCGGCCGAGGAAATTCGGCGCGCAACAGGGGAAGGGCCAAGCGAACAATGGCTGATCGCCATGGCCGCTCAAGCACCGCTCTGGCACAGGTACGCTGCGGTCATTGCGATGACCGGTCCACCGGAGGAAGTGGGGCCCACCGTTCACGACATCGTCGCCTCTGTCGCCTCCCCAAGCCGCATGTTTGAACGCCTTCGGGAACGGTGGCTGGAGCGTCATGTTGATGCCCGCACCGCGTAAACACCGCATATGGCGGAGCGGTTCCTTCCGACGGAAGACCCGGTCCGCGAAGCCGTGCTCCAATGGACCGTTGACCGGGATGCGGCCGATGTGCGGCGCCTTCTGACGTGGTTGCCGGACGCACGCTCCTCAAGGGAACGCGATGTGCTGATGAAGCGCGTTCGTGGTTTGCTGGACGAGTTGACCGAAGCCCTCGACGCGCTGGAAGCGATGAGGTGAGGGAATGGTCGGTCTGCTTTTGCTCGCAGGTGGACTGAGCCAAAGGATGGGACACGACAAAGCGCGCATGGCGGGCGGCGTGCAACGCATCTTGCAGGAAGCCAAGGCAGCGGGCCTTACCCCACGCATCGTGTTGGCGGGGCCACCTCCGCGGGCATCTGAACTCGAGCGTGACGGATGGCTGGACGATTCGGACGAGGTCTTGGACGACCCTACGCACGCAACGTGCCTCCATGACGTCCTGGTCCATGTCCTCGACGGTACCCTGCCACCGATGGTGCTGACCCCCTGCGATGCGGTGCTTGTGGACCGGGAGGCCTTCTCAGCGTTGGCCAACATGGCCCCGGGGGTTCCATTGGATCATGAAGGAAGGCGCCAAGTGCTGTTTAGCCACGTTCCCGAAGGGTGGGCGACGCAACCGCACCCCCATCAACGCGTTGAAGCACTGTTTGACGGGTTCGCCGAACGGTCGATTGGCGCGTTCGGATCGATGCTTCGCACGGCCAACACCCCAGAGGAATTGGCCACCATGACCTCAGTCAAGCCGGGGACGGTCGAAGGAGATCGTCCCTGATGCGAACGCGTCAATGGCGCGTGGATAGAGGCTGTGTTCTTCCACTTTCACACGCTCGGCAAGACGAGCGATGTCGTCACCCTCGAGCACGGGCACCGCCCTTTGGGCGATGATCGGCCCCGTGTCCATGCCCGCATCGACAAAATGCACCGTGCACCCGCTTTCTGTGGCGCCTGCAGCGAGGGCATCACGGTGAGCGTGTGCTCCAGGGAAGGCGGGAAGCAGAGAGGGATGGATGTTGAGCAAGCGCCCTTCCCATCGTGCAACGAAGGTCGGCGTCAACAAACGCATCCACCCGGAGAGGACGATTGCTTCCACCCCATGGGCTTCCAACGCGGCCTGCACCAACGATTCATGCGCATGGCGCCTCGCAGTGCGGTCCTCCATTGGCGGCAAAGGCACGACCTCGACGGGGCAACCCAACGAAACGGCGCGCTGTATCGCTCCCGCATCCGGCTTGTCGGTCAACACCAAACTGGTGACGTGAAGGGGCCCTTCCGTTGCCCGTTGGTACCGAACCAAGGCCTCCATGCCTGAACCTGAACCTGAGACCAAGACGGCCAGTCGAAGCGGATCCTCGGGTGAGGTCGGCCTCAGGCTCATGGTTCAGGCAGGGTCTGCTCGGCCATGAGCGCTTCGGCGGTCGACAACCATCCTTTTGTCCTGAATTCCCAGCGCGGGGCATGACAGAGGCCACCTCCTCGAGGCTGACCGACGTCGACGAAGTCATGGCGACCTACGCCATCACCGCCTCACCGGTCAAGCGGATCGCCTATTTGGCGCTCGGATTGATCTTCATCGTCTTCGCCATCATCGGCATTTGGGTTCCTGGATGGCCCACGGTCTCATGGGCGGTACCTGCTGCGTTTTTCTTCTCGATGTCAAGTCCCAAACTCTTCCGTTGGACGCTCGAAAACCGCTGGTTTGGTTCGGCCATCTTCGAGTATTACGCAACGGGAAAGACGGTACCCAAGCACGCGAAATACGGCATTGCTGGTTTCATCACCGCATCCAGTTTGCTCTCAGCCTATGGCGTCTGGGCGGTCTCTGTCCGTGGGGACGGCACGCTGTTCCGTCCCTCCACGTGGAGCGGTGCAGATCCCGGTTTTGGGCCAGCTACCGTTCTATTGGTCGGGTTGATTGGGGTCTGGTTCATCCTCATTCGTGTACGAACACGTGAAGCGTGATCAATCGTCGTGGCCCATTCTTGTACGAGCTTTGGCCACGGTCGTTTGCCCTGCTTTGTCGTCGACAAAGGGCAAGATGCCGTGCACGAACAAGCGGATGCTCCCAATCAAGAACACTGCGGCCATGCCCCACGCCGTCCGAAGATGTGCAAACCAGCTCATGTTGACGTCGTCGAGGTGCCCCATACCATCCCGTCTGTAGGAGTTGGTATGGTTCTTGGGGAGGGAAGGGCAGGTTCAGTGTCGGAACAATCGACGGCCCGTGAAGACCATCGCGACACCCAAGGCGTCGGCTGCTTCGATGACTTGTTCGTCGCGAATGGATCCGCCGGGTTGCACGATGAGACGGGCACCTGCGGCCGCGGCTTGCTCAACGCCGTCCGGGAAGGGGAAGAATGCATCCGAGGCCAAAACGCAGTCCTTTGCACGCTCTCCCGCACGTCGTCCCGCGATGCGAACGGCCTCCACTCGGCTGGTTTGCCCCGGTCCAATCCCGACCGTAGCAAGGCCTTGGACCATGACGATGGCGTTGGACTTCACTTGCTCACAAACCCGTGCTGCAAAGCGCATGGAGGCAGCGTCAGCCTCGTCCATCTGACGTTGCGTCACCGTGGCCAAATCCTTCACGTCAAGACGAGGGGGTTCCTCAGTCTGCATCAGCCACCCGCCCTCGATGGGTTTGCGCACCAAGGTCCGTTCCAACGGCAGGAAGCGGTTTCCGGGTGAATCGATGGTGAGCAAACGGCGGTTGGCCTTGGAGCGCAGATGATCGCGTGCGTCCTCGTCGTAGGACGGCGCCATCACCACCTCGACGAAGAGGTCCCCGATGGCCTCGGCGGTGGCAAGGGTGACGGGGGTGTTGAACGCGATGATGGACCCAAAGGCAGACTCAGGATCGGACGCCAGGGCCTGACGGAAGGCGTCGTCTTGCGTTGCTCCCAAGGCCGCTCCACACGGGTTGGCATGCTTGACAATCACGCAAGCGTGAGGCGCTTCTGGCCACTCGTTGGTCGATAATGAGCGGCACAAGCGAAGGCATGCATCGGCGTCGGCATAGTTGTTGTAGGACATCGCCTTGCCCCCTTCGACGGTGGCGCCCACAAGGGTCGAAGCATGGCCTTCAGCGCCGGGATCGATGAACAAGGCCGCGGCTTGGTGCGCGTTCTCGCCGTACCGAAGCACCTCGCGTTGCGTTGCGGCCACGCGCATGGCCGCAGGGAGCCTTGCGGCCTGTTCCTCGACCGCTTCCACCGATTCAGGCGCACCGACCCATCGGCGCTGGAGGGTCGTGGCGATGGCCGTGTCGTAGCCTGAAGTTTGCTGAAACGCTTCCAAGGCAAGGGCTTGACGAAGGGGCATCCCCACGCCTTCAGGCCCGTCTGCTTCCTTGAGCGCCTCGAGGACGTCGGCGTAGCGCTCGGGACGGACGACGATGAGCACGTTTCGATGATTCTTTGCGGAGGCACGCACCAAGGTTGGCCCCCCGATGTCGATCATCTCGAGCAAGTCGCCCTCGGGAAGGGGCGGATCTTTCACCGCAGCTTCGGCAAAGGGGTAGAGGTTGACCGCAACGACCTGAATGGGAGGGTAGCCAAGTTCCCTGAGGTGGGTGGCATCGTCTTCGCGTTCAAGCCGGGCGAGCAACGGCCCGTGAATGGCCGGGTGGAGGGATTTGACACGGCCATCGAAGATCTCTGGATGTCCCGTTGCTTCGGACACGTCCTGCACCGTCAGACCCGCTTCTCGGAGGGTCCGCGCGGTGCCGCCGGTGGAAAGCACATCGAACCCAAGTTCGACCAAGCCTTGGGCGAAAGGAACGATGTCGCGCTTGTCCCAAACGCTGAGCAGGGCGCGTGGTCGGAGAGGCTCCTGTTCCATGACGCGACCCGTTTGATTGAGCACCGGTGGACCGGTTATGAACGTGGCGTCAATCGCCTCGTGCCGAAATCACCTGATCGATTCGAAGCAGACCGCACACGGCCTCGGTGGACACGACCACGGCATGCTCCAAGGTCTCGGCGTTGGCCCACGCTTGGGTGATGGTGCCGTTGATGCCTGCCGGAGTGACGCCTTCGTCGGCGTGTCCTGCGCGGTGAGCGGCTCGCAAATCCATGAGCACGTCGAGCCGGTTGCCGCCGGCGTTCTCGATGAGCGCACCCGGGACAGCTTCCAAAGCGCGAGCATAAGCCTCCATCGCCAAGCGGCGGCGCCCTGAGGACGCTTCAGCGGCCTCACGAACGGCCGACGCGGCTGCAACGTGGAGGCTCCCTCCTCCAAGGAGCAACCGGCCTGAGTCCATGCCCCCGATGACCGAACGAAGGGCATCGAAGAGCCCGCGAATCACTTCCTCGGTGGCCGTTCCCGCGCTTCCTGCCACGTCAATGCATGCCAACTTGCTGTTTGCATGCTCGAACATCAGGCGCTCCCGGCGCCCGTCTTCGCCCTCCAGCGTTTCCACCGAAAAGCGATCCAGATGGCCCAAAGCCCCTGCGTCCAAATCGTCGAGGTGCTCACAGAGCGTTGCTCCGGTGACGTCTGCGAGGTCGTCCGCACCGTCTCGCCCCACGTCGGCCAACACGACGCACCCGGCGTCCACAAGGCGGTGAAGCACCCGGGGTTCGACCTCCTTCGCGCAGACGATCAGCCGTGCTCCTGAATTGATGACGGACGTCGCATGTGCGTCGAGAAGGGCATCTTCTGCGGCCATGAAGGACTCGAGTTGATCGACGTCGTTCACCTCAATCTCGGTGTCCCGAACGCCCTTCTGCAAGGTCAGCGGACGGGTCAAGACCGCGACCTTGACGTCGTTGAGGAGGCGAGCCTGTCGGTCCAGCGCCAAGCGCTGGTCGAGGATCAGTCCGGAGATGAGGCGACTCTGTCCGAGGTCGCCAGACCCACGTTTCGCCATTCGAATGCGTTCGTAGGACAGCGGGTCAGTGCCTGCGGTTCGTTGCACGAGCATCGCGGCATCGACGACGAGGGAGGCGAGGTCCACACCTCCCGCTTCAGCGCTGGTGCCGGTCATGGCGGTGAGGGCGACGTCAATCCAACGGGCGGCGTCGGCCTCTGTGGCGTCCTGGCTTCGCGCTTCGGCGGTGGCTAGGGTGATGTCTGCTGCCTCGCGGTAGCCTTCCACCAACGTGAGCGGATGGAGGCTGCGTTCAAGCAGGCGGCCGCCTTCTCGCATCAGTTCCGCTGCGAAGATCAGGCAACCGGTGACGCCATCCCCGCATGCGTTTTCTTGGGTTTCAGCCATCGAGACGAAGGTTTTCGCAGCGGGATGCTTCACCATCAGGTCGGAGACGATGCGGGCGCCGTCGTTGGTCACCGCCGTTTCCCCGTTGGATTTGTAGAGCATCTTGTCCAAACCGTTCGGTCCAAAGGTGCCTCGAATCAGGTCACCGAACGCCACGGCTGCACGAACAAGCTTCTGCGTGACGGCCACGCCGCTGGTCACGTTGGTCGTCGGTCGAACGATGACGACGGGGGCACGACCGCCGCTCTCGTCTCCGTCCATCGCGCGCCGGTCTGAGCCCGCCCTCATCAATCCTGCCACGGGCTTCAGGCCGTGGATTCGGCCTCGCTCAGCGCCGCCATGGCGGCGTCAAACACCACCTGCGCCTCACGCAGGGTCGGTGCAGTAACGTGGAGCACCAGGTCATCTCCGTCCACGCTCGCGGCGACGCCGTCCAAGGCTTGTGCGATGAACAACAGCGCGGCACGGCCTGCGAAACGGAGGTCGATGGACACGGGCTCCATGACCCGTCGTGGGGCCTCCTGCTCATCACCGTGACGGCGTGGCCATCGGGATGATAGCCGAGGCGCTGAGTTCAGCGCCATGGCGGAGCGCGACGTCTTGGCGGGCGCAGGCGGTGTGCTGCTTGGTGCGGCCCGGACCGACCATGCAGGCCGACGCGCCGTGCTGGTGGTCCGAGGCGAACAGGACACGACCGAATTCACCGACCTTGCGGCCACGATGGGGATCGCCATCGTGGACGTCGTCACCCAACGTGGCCGTGAAGACCCGAGGACCTATCTGGGACGAGGGCGCTTGGACGAGGTCGCCGACGTCCTCCAAAGTGCGCCCGTTGGCCATGCTTGGAAGGGGGCAGACTTGGTGCTGCTTCACACCAACGCCACGCCGCGTCAACTGGTGGCCACCTCCACCGTCTTGGGCGTGGAAGTCTGGGACCGCGTTCGCTTGCTGCTTGCCTTGTTCACGGCCCACGCTGCCTCGGTCGAAGCGCGGACGCAGGTCCGTATTGCTCGCCTTCGTTCCGACCGCACCGTCCTGCGTGAACTCATTTCGCAGGAAACCACCGGTGAACGCGCAGGGTACGGTGGCGCGGGTGCTACCGGAGCCACGGAGGTGTTGGTCACCCTCGGCCGAGAAATCGAAGGCTTGCGTCGACGCCTCCAGCGCCACGCACGGGCGCAATCCGAGCGGCGGCGGCAACGGACGCGAAGCGGAGCGCGCACGGTCGGATTGGCCGGCTACACCAACGCGGGAAAATCGAGCCTGTTCCGGGCCCTGTCTGGGAAATCTGTGTTGGTGGAAGACCGGTTGTTTTCGACGCTTGAGACCACCGTTGGACGGATGGAGGCAAGCCCACGCGTCCTCTTGGCGGACACCATCGGGTTCATCGACGCCTTGCCGAGCGAGACGCTCGAAGCCTTCCGAGCCACCTTGTCTGAGGCGCTTGAGTGCGACTTGCTGCTGCTGATGGCGGACGCCAGCGATGAGGAGGAGGAATTGATCCGTCGGTTGAGCACCTCGGTTCGGGAAGTGCAGGACCGGCTGGAAGACGACGACGTGGACGTCATGCTGGTCCTGACGAAAGTGGACTTGATCGACGATGAGCAGCGCCGACGTGTGGAGGCACTGGTCGAGGACATCGGTCTGTTCAACCCCACCTTCGTGTCCGCGCACACCGGTAAGGGAATGACCGCCCTGCGCGACGCCATCTTGACCCGCCTTCACGGACCGGCCCTTGTGCTTCGAATCGGGGATGCAGAAGACGACGGAAAGCCAGTTGCCGCGCTTGAGGATGCGGTCAGGCAAGCGGGACTCGTCCTTGAGCGACGCCTCGTCGAAGGAGGCGTGGAATTGCTGCTGTGGTGCGACGGTGCGGACTTGGAGCGGCTGATGGCCCACGAACCAAACCGGTTCACCGTCGTTGGGGAAGGCGTGGCCGCCTTCAGGACATGACCGGCACGAGACGTCTTGGCACAAGGAAGGTCAGGATGACCGCGGTCAGGCCAAGGATGCAAGCGCTGTAGAAGTGGCCCATGGTGAACACGCACAGCACCGACCCCACCCGGAGCAGCGGCAGCGAACCGAGACGAAGTGACGTGACGGCAAAGCCCCCACTGATCATCGCGAGGCCCATGAAGCCGTATCCAATCACGACGTACAATCCGGCAGCAGCAGGATCCATCAGAGGATGTTCCATCTGACCCGGCGTGTTGTCGATGGTCCGCAATTCACACGTCGGGGCTCCGTTGTTGCATGGGGCGGAGGAAAACTCGGCTTGGGAGGGGAAATCGAAGGTGATGGTCGTGAATCCATAGGGCTCAAACAAGGCCGGTGGCGAGAGCAAGGCCCTGTTCGACAGCACGTCGGTGTAGTTGTCCCGTTCAAGCACGAGGTCCACACGGACCAACCCTGGCGTGAGGTTTTCGAGCAGGTATTCACCCTGAGCGTCGGTTTGGGTTTCCGTGAAAACCCATTGGTTTCCGGTTTCCCACTGGACGATGACGGTGACGCCCTCAAGGCCAACGCCGCGGTGGTCCTCGACCGTTCCGCGGAAAATGGCCGTGTCCTCAGGGGCTGCGCGTGCCATCGCGTACACGAACTCGTCTGGACGGACCACGCCCTGCTCCGGAGAAGCGAAATCCAGACCGTTGACGAACCCCATCAGCGAGACCACAATGACGAGGATGGCGATCGAACGGGCCATTGGATGCAATCCTTTGGCCTCGGTGAGCATCACCGCGTCGCTGCTGGCGAAGGTCAGGCCGGTGGCGATTTCCGTCGCCAGCCAATCGTCGTCGTCTTCCTCAGACGCGAGCGGTGCCTCCTCATCCACGCCTTGTCGTGGCGACGGTCCGGATTGAACCTGCCGACCGGCGCCCGTTCACGGGCGAACATACCCTCCATTCGTGGGATTGAAATACCACGCCGATTACGCAACCTTGAGTTCATTAGTGAACTCGGAGTTGAACCACATGACCGTAGGCATTGAACCGTTGGCAGCGATGGTCCTTCTCGAGATTGAGAAGGCCCCCGAAACGACCGCAGGTGGGCTCTTGCTCCCCGAAGAAGCACGCGACGCGATGAACGTCGGTCGCGTGTTGGCCGTTGGCCCTGACGCGGAGCACGTCGCTGAGGGCGACCGCGTCATTTACCGGAATTATTCGGGCACGACCATTGAATGGCTCGGCATCGAATACCTCCTCATCAAGGAGGAAGACCTCCAAGCAAAGGTGACCAACTGAGGTGAGAACATGGCGAAGCAAATTGTGTACGGAGACGAAGCGCGCAACAAGTTGGTCGAAGGCATCGACGCGGTGGCGAACGCGGTCAAGGTGACCCTTGGTCCAGCCGCCCGCACTGTGGTGTTGGAGAAATCGTGGGGCAGTCCGACGATCATCAACGACGGCGTGACCATCGCCAAGGACATCGAACTCGAGGACGCCTTCGCGAACATGGGCGCCAAGCTCATCCAAGAAGTGGCCTCGAAGACCCAAGACAACGCCGGCGACGGGACCTCCACGGCCTCCGTGATGACCCAAGCCCTGGTGCACCAAGGCATGCGCAACGTGACCGCGGGCGCAAGCCCCGTGGCCCTCA
>DUHJ01000190.1:0-7316 GCA_013330925.1 Candidatus Poseidoniaceae archaeon
TGGCGGGGATGTTCATGCAAGAACCCGACCGCTACGATGCGGAAGAGGTCGCGGCATGGCGTCCATCCGCCGCTCCGATGGCCAACGCAGGTCGAACGATGTACCGTGTGGACACCACCATCGACGAGCCCGTGCACACCACGGTCCTCTGCGGCTCCTGCGCACATTTGGCCGAAATGGAGGGTCCGCGACCCGCGACCTTCACCTGCCCCAGCTGCGGCCTGTTGCTTTGGGAAGACGAGGAAGAGGAAGCCTCACCTCGGATGGATTGAAGGCGGCATCGCGGCTCCCAAGCACGTGGCCACCTCTGCCCTGACCAATCCCGAGCGTCGGCTTGCCGTCGCGATGAGGTCGGCAGCGGACGCGACGTGGGACGTGGCGTCGATCCTCGAGGCCTGTGCCTGGTCGGACCAAGCGGTCGCCAGCGGGGCCGCGGTGGGTCTGGTTGACCACGGCCTCATCGAGCAACACGACGCCACCACGTCCACCGTTCACCTCGGCGAACACGGCAGTTCAGCCTTGGAGCATGGCCTGTTGGAAGCCCGGTTGCTCGCATGGCTGAGCGGGTCCGAGCGGCCCGACATGGCCAGCCTCAACCAGAGTTTTGAGCGCCATGAATCCGGGCCGGGCATCGGCCTGCTCAAGGCGTTGGGCGTCACGATCGAGCAAGGCGTGTTGCAATGCGACGACCTCGCCACCGCCCAGCAAAGGGTTGCGGACCGCACGGCCTTCCTCGCCTCCCTGCCCACCGATGAGGCCCAGGCGGACGCCGCCATGGTGGAGCATTTCCGTCGCCGCCGTGGCCTCATCGAGGTCGAGTCCACCGTGCACCGCACGTGGACAACGCTCCCTGCCTTGCACGAACTCGACGACGAGGCGCTTGTGGAGAAGACGACCGTCGGAGAAATCACGCCTGAATTGCTGCAGCAGCGTGAGGCGTGGGAAGCGGCGGAATTCCGACGCTTCGACGTGACCCTGCCGTCCGCCACGCCGCGCATGGGACGGACGCATCCGATGCAGGCGCTCATCGAGCGGATCCGTACAATTTTCCTTGAGATGGGCTTCAGTGAGCTGGTGGACGATTACGTCCAAACCGCAGGCTGGAACATGGACGCGCTGTTCATCCCGCAAGACCACCCCGCCCGTGAGATGCAGGACACCTTCTACCTCGACAACCCCGCTTCCTTGCCCATCGAACAGGAACACCTCGACCAGTGGCGGGCCATCCACGAACACGGCGGCGACACCGGCAGCCGCGGATGGGGCGGTTCCTTCTCCGACGACATCGCACGTCGTGGTCTGTTGCGCACCCACACCACCGTCAACACGATTCAGCATCTTGCGCGGAACCCGACCACGCCCTGCCGCGTGTTCTCCGTCGACCGCGTGTTCCGAAAGGAAGCCATCGACCGCACGCATTTGCCCGAATTCCACCAGATTGAGGGCATCATCATGGAGGAAGGCGCCGACCTGCCGATGCTCGTCACCACGCTACGGACCTTCTACGCCAAGATGGGCTACCCCGAAGTCCGGGTACGGCCCGCGTACTTCCCCTACACCGAGCCGAGCCTCGAAGTCGAGGTTCGATGGCGCGGCAAGTGGCTCGAATTGGGAGGCGCCGGCATCTTCCGACCCGAGGTCACCGAACCGCTGGGCTGCATGGCACCGGTCTGCGCGTGGGGCATGGGCCTTGAGCGCTTGGCGATGCTCGTGCTCGGGCTCGACGACATTCGTCAGCTCTACATTTCGGACCTTGCGTGGTTGCGTGACCAACCCATGCTCTGAGGTGCTCGCGTGACGCTTCGTCCGTTCCATCTTGCCTTTCCCGTGGACGACCTCGAGGCGGCACGGGCCTTCTACACCGACGTGCTGGGCTGTGACGTCGGACGCAGCAAAGCCGAATCGTGCGTGTTCAACCTCCACGGCCACCAGATCGTCGCGCATCGTGTGGCCGAGATGCCGGCGCTGTCGACCAACCCGGTCGACGGCAAGGCCGTCCCGGCCATGCACTTCGGCCTGGTGCTGGAATGGGACGAATGGCACGCCATGCGTGGCCGGTTGGAAGCGGCCGGTCAGACCTTCGTGGTGGGCCCCTATCTCCGGTACGCCGACCAACCCGGGGCGCAAGCCACGATGTTCATTCAGGACCCGGCGGGCAACCATTTGGAATTCAAGGCCTTCAAGGACGACGCGATGATCTTCGACGCTTCGTGGGGCCAACGCTCGCCCGAAGCGTGAAAGCGAGCATCGAGGTGGACAAAACGTGGCGGAAGCACAACGCTTGGACGGACGGGCCTGTGCCGCCGAACTCGACAGCAGGACCGCGGCTCGGGCTGCGGCCCTCACCGAACAAGGCGTGCAGCCTCACTTGGCCGTGGTCATCGTCGGCGACGACCCTGCTTCGCACGTCTACGTGCGCTCCAAGGTCAAGGCGTGCGAACGCCTTGGGCTGATCTCCACGCACGTTGAGCGTCCTGCCACCACCACGCAGGACGATCTTGAGGCCATCGTGGACGGTCTCAACGCCGACCCCAGCGTGCATGGCATCCTCGTCCAATCCCCGCTGCCTGCGCACCTCGACGAAGGCGCCATCACGGACCGCATCGATCCGGCCAAGGACGTCGACGGTTTTCATCCGGTCAACCTTGGACGGCTTGTCCAAGGACGCACCGATGGCCTGCTTCCCTGCACACCGTCGGGCGTGATGGAAATGTTGCGTTGGGCGAAGGTTCCCCTCCAAGGCAAGCGAGCCGTGGTGCTCGGCCGAAGCCGCATCGTCGGCATGCCCATGGCGTTGCTCTTGGCGGCGCGTGGCGCGGACGCCACCGTCACCGTCGTGCATTCGCGTACCGAAGACGTGGCGGACCGATGCCGTGAGGCCGACGTCATCGTGGCCGCCGTGGGACGTTCAGACATGGTGCAAGCCGACTGGGTCAAACCCGGCGCCACGGTGGTGGACGTCGGCATCAACCGCGTGGACGACGACAGCCGAGAACGCGGATGGCGCCTCGCCGGTGACGTTCATCCCGAAGTGGCGAGCGTCGCAGGTTGGCTCTCACCGGTGCCCGGCGGGGTTGGACCGATGACCATCGCGATGTTGATGGCCAACACGGTTCGCGCCGCTGAAGGCCTCGAATGAGTCGCCAACGGGTTCTTGACCCAAGAGGACGGACGATGGGTCGATGGAAGCACGACGCCCCCGGCTTGCCCGCGTGTCGGGTGGGGCGGCGATGCTCCTTGGCGCCCTGATGATCGTCAACGCCTTCGCCGGGCGTTGGCCCGGCCATCCGGGGATGAAATTCCGCGTTCAGCCGTACGTGCTTGCTCGCCTCGACCGCTTTGACGGAACGTGGTGGGCACCCACCGGGTGGTACCACCAGGAATTCGTGGTGGGTGCGGTCATCGTCGCCTTGTTCGTCATCCAACGTCGGGCCTCCAAACCTCGCGAGGTCCCGACGATTCAACAGCGAAGCATCTCCGACCAGTTGGAGGACTTCGAAGCCGGTGGTATCACCGTCCGGTCTGCCCCACCACTCGGAGGTGCTTCGGCGACCACACAAGCCATCGTCCAGAGCATCCTTGGCAACGAACCTGAGGCCCAACGTGACGTGTCCGCCGCGATCGCGCATCTCGACACCGACGAGACCGGGCAAGAAGCGGCGCGCGTCGTCGCGGCGGCCAAGAACCCACAACCCGCCATCGTGCGCGAGGCGCGGCCGCTCGTCGCCGTGCCCACGATGGACATCGAATTGCCGTCCCTCGACGTCGAACCCACGCCCACTGGACGTGACGAGAGCATCGAGGCGGCGACCCCCGAACCTGAGGCGCAGGCAGAGGAGACGGTCCAACCGGTGGCGTCCGTGCCCCTCCCCGTCCTTCCGAAGCCCACACCGGCCCCCGCGCCGGCCCCCGTCGAGCAACCAACGCCCGACGACCTCGGTCTCGACGGCTTGCTCGACGGCTTGGACCGTTTGTTCGACGAACCGGCTGAGGACGCTCAGGAAGACCCCGAAGACCACGGGATGAGCAACCTGCTCGACAGCCTGGACGACCTGTTCTGAGGTGACCTCATGTGGTGCTCTGACGTTGACCTGCATTCGCATTCCACCCACAGCGACGGGACGCTGGAGGTGGCTGCATTGGCCGCCAGCATGGCGCGTGAAGGCGTGCAGGTGTGGAGCCTGACCGACCACGACACGACGTCGGGCTGGGAGGAGGCCGCGGCCGAAGCAGCACGGCACGGGATGGTCTTCTTGCCCGGTGTCGAATTGACCTGCGTTCCCGCCTTGTCCCCCGACGGCGATGCTGCACGGGAAGGGTCCTGGCATCTGCTGGCGTACGTTCCAGGGGACGTGCAGCGCGCGGAAGTGCGCGAGCTTCGGGCGTGGATCGCCGGCCTGACCGAAGCGAGGGGACCGCGCATGACGATGATGATCGAGCGGCTCGGCACCTTCGGCATTCACGTGGACGAATCGAAGGTCCTCGCACGGGCCAACGGGGCCGTGGGTCGCCCCCACCTTGCCGCCGAATTGCTTGAGATGGGCGTGGTGGACACCTTCCAGCAAGCCTTCGACGAGTGGATCGGGGACGGCGCACCCGCAAACGTGGAACGCCCTCCACCGACCCTCGAAGAGGCGAACCGCCGCGTCCACGCCGCGGGTGGATTCTGTTCCCTCGCCCACCCGGTGTACTACGGCGTGAGCACCGACGCCGTGCTCGATCTCCTGTGCAGCATCGGCATCGAGGCCGTGGAAGCCTTCCACGGCGGGCACACCGACGCTTACCGTGACGAAGTGTGGCAAGCGGCGGTGAAACGCGGCCTTGCCGTGACCGCGGGTTCAGACCACCACGGACCTGAGCATCACCCCCGACCCGGCCATCGACCGGTTCCTTTGGCCGACGTGCACGGGGCCATCAAGCGCTTGCGCGAGGCACACCAAGCAGCCGGTCGACCATGAGGCCAACCTCGAAGAGGAGCACCACCGGCAGCGCCACCAAAAACAGCGACAAGGGATCGGGTGGCGACACAAAGGCCCCCATGATTACGCATCCAAACCAGACGTGACGCCGATGCGCCACCAAGGTGGCCCGTTCGACCAAACCCCCACGCAACACGGCCAACGTGATGAGCGGGGCTTGGAACCCGACGGCCGACGCCAGATGGAGGCGGACGAGGAAACCCACGTAGGCCATCAAACGCCAATCCGTACTCAGGCCCACGGTTTGTGCATCCCGGGTGAGGTAATCCAGCAACAAGGGCACCAATCCCGTCGAGGCATACAGCAAACCTGCAACGGCCAAAGCGGCGGCGCTCAGCACGAGGACAAGCACCGCCCCGAGGTTCACCTTGCCGCGGGCCGCGGCCACGGCGTCCTGCATCGCCGGGGTGCTCGCCCTGGCCGCGGCTCGAAAGAGGTCGAAGGCCAGCAGGGCAAAGACAAGGGCAAGGGCCACGTCCGCGGCCAAGCGCACCTGAAGGAGCAGGAATTCAACCGGCGTGGTGACGATGATGCGAACCCCTTCGGGAAGACGCTCGTCCGCGATGAGCCACTGCACCACATCTGAGGTGAAGGGAAAGGCCCCAACGAAACCGAGGGCCCCAAGCGCCAGAAGGACGGGGAGCCGCCCTCGAAGGTGATCCCGCGCTTGACCGAGGGTTTGCCCCACCGGACTCTGGCCCCAATCGTCGAGCACTTGGACAAGGTCCGAAACGCCCGACATGGACGGAGGGTGTGGCCCTCCATCAAGAAGCGCGCGGCTTGCTCACGCCTCTTCCCAACGGTGCGAAGGAATGGACTCCAACCAATGCAGGCCAGAGGACCGGGCACGCGCGATACGATGCACGACAAAGCCGGTCATCCACAGCGAAGGAAGGGAGAGAAGGATGGCTTCCCACAGGGGGATGTAGCCGAAATCGTTGACGACGCGAAGTTCCACGACCTCGCTCACGGCATCCTCGTCAACGTGGAAGACCAAGATCCACCACACCTTCGGTTGGTCGACGGTCAGGTTGATCGTCGCACCTGGCTCAAGGGTGATGACCTCTCCCGAACCCGCGTCCGCGAGGGTGTCCCAATTGAGGTAGCCCCGCTCCATGGCCGGTTCAGAAGCCTCGGCGATGCGCAAAGCCATGTGCACGGGGGTTTCGTCATCGAGGTTGGTCACCGTCACCACGACCTCTTCTCCATAGCCAAAGCGCTGGATGATCTCATGGGTGGAATCTCCGGGTCCAAGACGGTAGGACACGCGCTCGTCGACGGTGTCGGCTTGGTGCATGATGACCCCAGTGAAGGCGGCGGCCATGAGCAAGACCACGGCGCCCTCGACCACCACGTGCCGGATGACTTTCTGCCGGTCCACACCCTTGAACCAGCCGCCGTGGTCGTTGCGCAAGCGTGGTTGAAGGTAGTGGATGAACAGCGCGCCCATGCCGCCGATGATCATCCCGAGGGGAATGTCGACGATCCAGTGAATGCCAAGGTACAGGATGGTGAAGGCAAAGACGATCGTGTTGTAGACGACGAAGCGGTGGTATCCACGGTGGACCCAATCCTTCATCCGAATGCCTTGGTCACGGACGTGAAGGATGTTCAGCAGGATGATGCCGAAGGGGATGGCGATGTGCAGCGAGGGAACGGCGTTGTCCAGCGGGTCGTTGTTGATGTAGAACGTGGAGTACAATCCGTCGTGGTACAGCAACGGCTCCATGCCGGGAATCCAGGAGGAGGTGACTTCGACGTTGAAGAACAGGTAGTATGGAACCGCCAAGGCGTAAATCAGCAGGTAATTCATCGTGACTTTGTCCGTGAGGTCACGCTCGCCGACGTAGCCGTAGAAGACGGTCGTCACGTAAATCAGGAAGAGGTAGATGAAGAGGTAATGGAAATTCAGCACCGCCGTCAAGGTCGGGGATGCGAAGGCGTCTTGGATCCACAGAACCGTGTTTCCTTCGATGCCGTGCACGAAACCCGTCCAATGGCCGGTCACGACCTTGATCGGTTCGTTCAGGTCGTCGGTGAAGCCTTTCCACTTGATGATGACCAAATAGCCGAGGGCGTGGAGGTAGTACCGTTGCTCATGGATGAGCCGCCCAATTCGGTTGAGCTTGGTGCGTGTCTCCGGCGCATGAAGCGTGAAGACCCAACAGATGACTGGCGTGAGCAGCAGGACCAGACCCATCATGATGGTCCACGGGCTCATGCCGTCGCCTCCTGAGGTTCAGCCTTGAGCATTCCCACGATTTGCCATGCCGTCACATCAAACTCCATGCCCTCTATTGCTTGCCTTCATCAAGGAGATAGCCAGTCTTTAATAAT
>DUHJ01000190.1:7617-12165 GCA_013330925.1 Candidatus Poseidoniaceae archaeon
TCATCAAGGAGATAGCCCTTGAGGCTTCATGGGCGGGCCCGAGCCGGAGAACTCCCTCGCCGGCCTCCGCGAGTCCATGCTGAAGGCGGACGGAATCGAATTTGATCTGCGCATGACGCTTGATGGCCACATCGTCTTGCATCACGACCGCACACCAATGATTCCTACGCATGAAAAAGAGGGGCGTCCCACGCACGTCGAATCATGGACCTTGGACGAACTTCGAGCGTTTGGCGTTGAAACCTTCGAGGAGATGCTCGCCGATCCGATCATCTCAACGGCTTGGCGGGAGCAGGCAAAGGTCGGCGTGATCGAAATCAAGCGCCCCCACCCACGCTTTCACGGCCGAGCACGCTGGTGGGATGACCGACGGGACATCGCCCACATGGGCGAACTTTCTCAAAAAATCGAAGCCATGCTGGATGAAGCGGACATACCTGCACAAAACACGGTTTTGTATGCCTTCCACCCTCGAATGGCCAACATCGTGGATTGGTCGGAATGGAAGCGGCCATGGTCGCGGCTGACACCAAACCTTCCACCGTTTGGCAATTCTGCCCTCCAACGTTCGATCGCTTCGGCTTCTTTCTTGGCCTCTTCGTTTTCACGTCTTGTGAGGACGCACAAGGGTGCAGGCTCACCCATGATGCCTTGCGCATTGGATTACCTGCACGGGCTACGCCGTCACATTCCCATCGGCCGGCACGTGGGCCTGACAGGCAAGGGAAGGAAGCACCTCAATGCCGTCCGCAAGGGTTACCCCGTGTACGTATGGCCTGCCCCCTACGCCTTGGAGACGGCCTTGATCGACACTGGGCTCACCTCGGTGTCCGACAGCGTTGGCGACCCGACACCACGGCACGTTGACGGTCGGCTGCGCTGGAAGCGCATGGCGACCGCTCCGCTGGACGGACCCATGCCACACGTGGCTTCGGATGACGAGGCAGAGGGCCTGCTGACGGAACTCGACGCAAGCGTTGCGCCTTGGCATGAACTCGACACCACGGAACACCGGCGCCACCTCGAGGCGTGGCGGAAACGTTGGGGATGGAGCCGCAGCGTGGACGAGCTCCTCGACGACGTTCACGAGGGTGGAACCACGATGCCGTGGGAAGCGGTCAGGATGGTCGGTCACCGAGGGACAGGAAAGACGCCTCGCCCGGTCTTGCACCGCGTGACGCCTCAGACGTGACGGAGCGTTTGCTCTTCCGCGATGTACTTCGGGCGGTAGATCGGCACGCCCTTTCCATCGCGCATCACGGTGCGCTCATCGACGATTTGCGCACCGATGCCTGCAACGCGAGCCCAACCAAAGAAGGTCGTGTAGTATTCCGGCTTGCGCAATCCCACGTGGTGAAGCAGGGTGCCGCTGGCGATGTCCACGTTCGCGTTGGGATTGGAGATCTTGGGATTCTCAGCCAGCACGCGCGGTGCGACCTCGCGCAAGGTCCGGATGATGGCGAAGTTCTCGTCGTCGGGACACAGCCGCTCGCCCAAGGCGAACTGGTAGGTGGCGCGCGGGTCTTCGGCCCGAAGGACGGCGTGACCGAAGCCAAACACTGGTCGCTTGGCGGCCAATTCTCCGCGGATGAAGGCCTCGACCTCGTCTGGGTCGGACGTCCCGATGCCCAGAACGAATTCCAAACACGATTGGTTTGCACGTCCGTGAAGCGGTCCAGAGAGGCTGTTCATCGCGCTGGCCATCGAGGCGTAGAGCGTGGCCCTGCCGCTTGCCGTGGCTTTGCCGGTGAAGGTGGACAAGTTGCCGCCACCGTGGTCCAAATGAAGGACGAGGTAGGCGTTGAGGACCTCACGCATCACGGCGTAGTCCACGCCTTCGGGTTGCAACGTGGCGATGAAGCGGTCGACCAACCCCAGCGAGGTGTCGTCGGCGGGAATCCCTTCAGCGCGTCCTTCGCGGTACCGGAAGAGCAGCCCCATCAGACGGGGCATACGTGCAACGAGGTTCAACGCGTCCTCGTTCCAATCCCCGTTGGTCTCGGCCATCCCGAGGGTGTGCAGACCGACGCTCAGCCAATCCATGGGATGTCCTTCGCGTGGCAAGGTGGCGTACACCGGTTCCAGGGCGCCTGCTGGCAGGGTGCCCCGTGCAGAGAGGTCCGCACGAAAGGCCTTGGATTGCTCGGGGTTGGGAAGTTCCTTGTTGAACAGGAGGTAGATGACGTCCTCCACGTCCATGGCGGCCAATTCAGCGATGGGGTAGCCGCAGTAATGCACCCCTTCGGTCGGGGTCACGAACGAGGTCCGACAGGTGCCCACGAGAATGCCGCGAAGACCGGTGTTGAGATGGCCGGCGGTGACGGACAGCAGTGGTTCGTCGTCGCTCATCGCTGCACCGGTGGCCCGTCATCGGCTCTGTGTATAAATCCGGCTCTGACCAGGTTAGGTCTCTTGGGACGGCAGGGGAAGCCGAACCCCTCGTCCTGATTCGAGATCGCGGGCCACGTGCAGGCGGATGACGTCGCCCTCGACACGCAGGGCGTCGGGGGCATCGATGCCCGGGCACGTTTGTCGAATCTTGCGCCATGCCCGCATGGATTTCAGGTTCTCCGACCACCAAGGAAAGGCCTCGCATTGTTGCGGTCGGTCCGCATAGACCGAGCAACGCTTGTCGCCGTCGAGGTAGATGCAAATGCCGTCTGAAGGACGGCTTCGAAGCACCAACCTGCCGTTCAACGACGTGGTGCAGTCGCGACGAATCCACGCCATTTCCTCCATTCCTGCACGCGCCGCGAGGCGCTGGATGTCGGTCCGAGAGAGAAACACCACACCGCCCGGTTGGTCGCAGCACGCCCCGCAATCGGGTTGGCAGGCGAAGTTGACGCCGCCGTCCCACCAGGGCGTGCGGCTCACGCCTGGCCCTCCGGAATCCTGACCGGACGCAGGCGGGCCAAACGGGCAGGGCCGCTCGCCCCTTTGGCGAGTTGATCGAGTTCCTGATCGATGGATTGGAGTTCATCGGTGATGGCCAGAAGTTCCTCCACGTCGGCCTCACGGGCTTCGGAGGCCAGCGCTTCCATGCGCAATTTCAGGGCCTCAAGACGGAGGTTCTGGTCTTCCGCGGCGTGGCGTCGGCGGACGATGGCGGCTTCCGCATCGAGGTCGATGTCGGCCATGACCTCCGCCGCACGGACCGCGTCAGGCATCTCGAGCCGTTCCACGTCGCGAACGAGGTATTGGTCGCGTTCGTTGGGGCGAAGGAGTTGATCCACGCGTGGGTCACGCGCCACCTCGAGGACAGCTTGAGCCACCCCTTCAGGGCGCGGCGCACCTTCCAACAAGGCGACGGCATCCGGCACCTCTGGCGTCCAGTCGTCGGAGAGCTCGGGCACCGGCACGGTCAATTCCACGCCGCCGATGGCACCGCCGGCATCCACGGCATCGAGGGCGCGCTGGATGACCGCCGTGGCGGTTTCCACATGGTCGGTGACCGGTGAAGCCTCGGCCGACGACGTCTCCGCGGGCGCGTGAAGATGGGAACGCAACCCGTTCTCAAGGCCACGCCACGTCGGATGCTCAGCAGCAATGGACTGGAGGACGTCGTTCTCAACCACCAAGGCATCACGGACGGCCATCGCTCGAAGGGCGGCCAAGCGGTCGATTGGACCGGGAGAGGCCAACGTGGCCATCACGCCTTCCTGCATGACGCGCGACAGCGGACTTGAGGGCCATGTGGCCGGTGGCTGGGTGGTGCAGACCACCACCTGGACACCGAGGTTCATCGCCAGGTCAACGACGTGATGGAGACGGCGGCATCGTTCAGGGTCCCCAATTGCTTCGTCCACGTCGTCGATGAGCACGCCGCTCGAGCGGGAAAGGCGGGCGTCAAGGTCGCTGAATTGAGCGTCGAGGACGTCCAAGGGCATGGAAGCCGGATGACGCAGCAAAGCAACGCCCCCTTCCTGACGGCGAAGCAGGGCTTGCCCGATGGCGTGAAGCAAATGGCTCCTTCCTGAGCCTGGAGGCCCCTGGATCACCAGCGGGTTGACCTCACCGGCGTTGGACACGACGTGGTCCGCCCAACTGCTGGCGCCACGGTTGCTCTCAAGCACCACCCAATGCCGGAAGGTCTGTTGTTCGGACCATCGCAGGCCCCACGCCCATGCTTCAGGAAGGTGCGTGGCGGGAGGCGCCCGTGAAGCGTGCGCACCAAGCATGCTTTGCCACAATGGCTCACCAAGTTCGCCTTCACCAAGCCGAGCAGATGGTTCGGCGGGCGGCGTCGCTGAAGCAGGATCGAAGGTCGACGTGTGGCCTTCCACACGCCGCGCCAAACGGCGGGCCAATTCGTCTTCCAACCCGCCTTTTGCGGGGGTTGGCGCGGGTGGAGGTGCGGCGGCTGGGGACCACGCCACGACAGGGCGGAGGCGGGCCATCGGTGGCCGATCGCTTCGTGTGGCCAACTGCTCAATCGCACCCTGGGTCGTTGAGGGAGCGGTATCCACGGCTTGCTCTTGGCCAAGTCCGTGTCGGGCGCGCCGCACGGCCGCGCGGAGGGGAGAATCACGCATCGCCGTCACCTCCGAG
>DUHJ01000065.1 GCA_013330925.1 Candidatus Poseidoniaceae archaeon
TCACCTCTCCGGCTGAAGAGCCCGAAAACACCATCCTCATCTCCACCAACGAGGCACAGCAAGAGATCATCCGCGTGTACGAGAAGTACAGCTGGCCCTTGGACATCGGCGTCAGGACCGTGGGTGAGGAATACAACGCCAGCGTCCTGGAGCGCGATTTGCTCGCGAGCAGGTACCGTTTGGAGGGCTTCCAACTTCCCGACATTCAGCGCTTGGCGCAAACCCGTTTTGTCGATACCGAAAACCGCGATTTCCTCACCGAAGTGACCAACGAAGTCATGGCACTGGATCCATATTTCCGGGCGGTGCTCGACAGCATGGATTTCTTTGTTCAGCGTGAGGATCCCTCTCGCGTCATTTCCATGATGCGCATGCTCCAAGCGCACACGCAGATGGTCCGTGGCCTGTTGCTCGTCACCATCTCATCCGACGGATTGCCTCCCGGTCTGCGGCAAGAAGTGGCTGGCATCGCCGACATGGTGCTCGAATTCAAGGTCCGGACCATCGGTACGGATTTCGAAACCTCGATGACCGTGACCAAATTCCGCAACGCACCGGAAAATCTCCGCATCCTGGTGTTCCGTGTGACGCCAGAGGAATGCATCACGCCCGAAACCGTGGAACGCATCGCGTGACGACGGCCGCAGGGTCCGAGCGAAGCATCAAGAGGGGGCGACCGGCGACGTGGGACCATGTCCACGAGGCAAGCCACCGGTGGGTACGACCCTTCGGGCATCGACCTCGATGCGTGGACCGTGTTGGAGTCTGAACTTGAGGCCACCATCCCACACTACGACCGTGTCAACACGTGGATGACGTTTGGGCAAGACCGTCGATGGCGCGCGAACGTGGCGTCACACGCTGAGCCCGGCATGAAGGTGCTCGAGGTCGGTTGCGGCCCGGGTTCCTTTGCTGAAACCATCCGAGGTGTCGAATTGACGTGCCTTGACCCGTCGCCAGAAATGCTCAGGGTGGCGAAGAAACGCGTCGACGCTGCACGGGCAGAGGCCGGGGAATCGCCGGCCGATTACGTCGAAGCAATCGCAGAATCCATCCCGCTCCCGGACGCGACCTATGACCGCGTGTTTTGCCTGTTTTCTTTCCGTGATTTCCAAGACAAGAAGCAGGGGCTGAAGGAGATCATGCGCGTGCTGAAGCCCGGTGGCCAGCTGGTCATCTGCGATGCGGGCAAAGGCAACGCCATCCATGGCCTGTTTGGCCGTTTGTGGATGGCCACAGGGGTGCAGATCATCGCCCGGCGAATCACCCGGGAGAAAGATCATCCATGGAAAGGTCTGGCTCGGTCCTACACCCACTACGGGACCAATGCCTACTACAGGACCATGCTTCGCGAGGTCGGATTTTCCAATGTGAAGGGTCGGTTGTTGTGGCCTTTCCTGATGGCCTCTCGATTCACCGCCGTTCGACCTCCAAATCTGGATTGAACGCTCCTGCAAGAGGGTGCATCATGCTCATAAACCGGACGCCTAACGAGCGGCTAAGGATGAGGTGAACACCATGAGCATGGAATCTGTCCTTCGCAGCATCAAGTCAGCCCAATCCGAGGCAGACGCCCTCCTCGCCTCGGCGCAGGAAGAGGCGAGCAAGGCCATCGGCGACGCACGCCGCGCCGCCTCGGAAACCGTTTCCGAGGCCACCGAAGGTGCCTCCAGCGAGGCCCGCTCCACCATCGACGCGGCCCGCGCCGAGGCAGAAGCCGAAGCCGACAAGGTTCGTGCCGAAGGTGCGAAGGCTGCAGAAGCCCTGTCCAACGCGGCCTCCGGCCGCACCGACGCGGCCGTTGACGTGCTGCTCAACGCCATCCACGAAGCCTGAGGTGACCCCATGTTCCCGATGGTCGAGATGTCCCGCCTCACCGTGGCGGCTCCGCTCGACGCCATGGACGACGTCCTTGCGGCCTGCGACGCCCTCGGATGCGTCCACGTCCAACCCTACGAACAATTCGAGGAAGGCATTGGTGTTGGCCAAGCAGCGGCCGAAGAGGGTCGAGGTGAATTGCTCACCAAGGTTCGCGCCGTTCGCGCCGCCACCTCGGCGGTCAATGCAGGAGGGGCGATGCCCAGGAAGCAGGTGGAATCCCTCATCGAGGGCTCCTTCCCCGGTCGAATCGACGACGTGATGGGCCGACTTGGCTCCATTGACGAAGCCAAGGCATCCATCCAAAGCTTGGAAGAAGAACGGGACGTCATGGCTCGCCTCGCTCCCCTCAACCTCCCCCTTGAGCTCCTGAACGGCATCGCTGGTCTGGAGATCCTCGTCGCTGAAACAAGCAAGGCCAGCAAAGTGCGTGATGCACTCGGGGACGTGGCAAAGGACTGCGAAGTCCTGGCCAAAGACCGCATCGTGGCGGTTGCGTGCCGCCCAGAGCACGCGCCCGAAGTGCAGATTGTGCTCGGGCAACTTGGCGCAAAGGCCGTTCAGGTTCCAGCCGGCGAAGGCCGTGCAGGAAAGCGCGTGGCTGAAGCCGAATCCAAGTTGGGCAAACTCCGGGCGGAGATCGCTTCAGCAGAGTCCCACATCGGCGCGTGGGTCGAAGCCAACGGTCGGGACCTGGTCTGCGTTCACGAACTGCTTGAACGCAAGGAAGCCCTCGCCTCGGCCCCGACCCAGATGGCCGTTGCCGACCGCGCTTTTGCCTTGGACGCATGGATTCCAGCCGGGCGGGCCGATGAGGTCAAGTCAGCCCTCAAGCCCCACGCCTCCCTCGTCGAGGTGGAAGCATGGGACGGCGGACATCACGGTCACGACGACCACGACGACCACGGGCACGGTCACGAACCGGAACCTCCCGTGGAATTTGACAACCCCTCGGCCACCAAACCCTTCGAACTGATGGTGGATTTGGTCGGCCGTCCGTCCTACGGTGCATACGACCCGACGACGCTGATGATGTTCACCTTCCCAATGATTTTCGGGGCCATCCTCGGCGATTGGGGCTTCGGTTTGGTCATCGTCGCCCTCGCCATGTTCCTGCGCTCGAAGCCAATGGCCACGGACCCCGTGGTCAAGAACGGCATCACCATCCTGCTGTGGATGGGCATTTGGTGCGTGCTTTGGGGCTTTTACTTCGCTGAAGGCTTCGGCTTTGTTTGGGACAATTACACGTGGGTGACCTACGAGTTCACCAACGGCAATTCACCGCTGGGCTTCTTGTATCCCGACAAGCCCGTTGAATTGCTCTCGGACGATTTCCGTGCCCTCATTGGCATGAACCATCTCACCTATCCGCTGCACCGGGCATCGGCGGGGCACGGTCTCGAGGAATACGTCCTCTTTTCGGTGTACCTTGGTGTCATCCACCTGCTGCTTGGCTTCGTCATCGGCTTCTTGAACGTCCTCAAGGCGCACGGCTTTGCTGCGGCCTTCTTCGAGAAGGGCTCGTGGATTCTCATCCTGCTTGGCGGCTTCATGCACGCACGCCGCTTCATCGCCTACGACGATGACCTCTTCGCTCTGAACCCTTACTCCGCCGTCATGGTCGTGGGCATCCTCTGCCTCATCGTCGGCTTGGCCGTCTACGAGAAGTTCGGCTGGGCCGGTGGCATCATCATGGGCCCCATCGAAACCTTTGGACTCCTGGCCAACACCCTGTCCTACCTCCGCGTGATGGGCGTCGGCGTGGCCGGCGTCAAGATCGCTGAAGTGTCCATCAACATGGGCTGGGAAGTCATGCTCAACCAATTCGCCGCAGGTGGCCTCGGCTTCTTGTGGGGCGCCGTTGCCTTCCTCCTCTTCCTCGCCATTCAAGCGTTCGCCATCGCACTCGGCCTACTCTCGCCAAGCATTCACGCTGCCCGTCTCCACTTCGTGGAATGGATGGGCAAATTCCACAGCGGCTCCGGGGTCCCCTTCTCCCCCGTGGGCGGACGAAGCATACACGTAGAAGGAGCATGACAGTCCAACAGGACACCACAGAGGTAGTGAACATGAACAAGACCCTGAAAAACACGCTGCGTACCATGATTGTCTTGGCCGCCATCACCCTGATTGCTCAGGGTGTTGCTGCTGCTGAAGACGATGCGACCACCGCCACAGGCAACACCATCACCGGTGATCTC
>DUHJ01000200.1 GCA_013330925.1 Candidatus Poseidoniaceae archaeon
CCGCAGGCTCGCTCAGCGGCTCCGCCGCGCGTCCAGCCTGCACGAAGTCGGACCAGTTGACGACCTCGATGCCCTCGGGAGGGAGTTCGTTCGCCTCTTCATCGCCAAGGAGCACAATGCCGTTGGCGGGCCAGGCGGAAGCGTCTTCGGGCATGGCTTCGATGAGTTTGTCCAACACTCCCGTGTTGGCAACCATCACCATGGATGGGGTGGCATCGCCGAGGATGTAGGCCCACTCCTTGCCGCGTTGTTGGGTGTACATGGCCGTGTACGCAGCGCCGAAGGCGTTGGCAGCCACAGCCGCCGCGGCCCATTCGACCGAGTTGTCGACGATGAGCGCGACGCGGTCTCCGGCCACGACGCCACGGGACAGCATCCCGGCGGCAACCGCGTTGACGAGGTCCGCAAACTCTCCGTAAGTGAGGTGGTTTCGGGGCATGCCTTCGGCCGGGATGTAGCCGAACAGCGGTTGGTCCGAAAATCGCTCAACGCTGGTTTGCATCATCCGATAGAGGGTGCGAGGATCATCGCCTTCCGGCTTCTCCCATTGACGGTCGGTCGGTTGTCGTTCCCACGCACGCTGGTGTTCGGCCATACCTCATCCACACGGATAAAGGCCTTTCAATCCATCTCCTGAACGTGGAGAAGCACCGAACGCACCTGTGCGCGCCAATCCGCTCCACCGTTTCTGTTGGCGAGCGGAGAGGCCGGGCTTGGATGCCAGCACTTGTCCAACGCAACAGTGCGCCCAGATGGGCTCATGCCGAGGCCCTTGGCACCGTTCAAAGCCCGCTGTGCCCGGTCTGCGGCATACGCACCGACACCGACCACACGGGTTGCGCCGAGCACATCCACCACCTCCCGGAGGTGATCGTCGCACGCCTCAAACACAGGCGCCACCACGGCGGCGGGCAGCTTGTCTGGCGTGACGTTGGCGCCGCGCTCGTTCAGCAGCAACAACGGGCAGTGGTTCACCAGAAACACGTGCTCCATGGCGCCTTGCGGAGAGCCGTAGACGTCGAAGAGAAGGGACCAGATGCGTTGTCCGCTAACCTCCTGCCGCTCCTGCGACAGGCCAACAATCGGGCGCTTTGGGTGTGCGCCGACCGGTGTTTCAAGGGCAAGATCTGGAATCTCAAGCTCGTCTCGAACGGTCGCGGTCGCTCCGAACGGCACACCGCTTTGCGCCATGCCCCAAGGACCAGGATTCATCCCAAGCAACAGGGTCGAAGCCCCGTGTCCGCCCCACGTTCGGATCCACGCTTCGTGCAACGGCCACGCGTAATCCAGCGTGTTGGTGGCGTGAGCGACGCCGCCCTGTCCAATCAGGGAGGGAAGCAAGGCATCGCAGCGCTCCGACAGGGCGCGTGCGGCCGCGAGCAGCCCTTCGATGACGGCCGCGTCTTGCACGCCTCAGGCCTCCTCTGATGTCAGGATCTGATGCACGTCAACCGCGTCGGGCAAACGCTGCCCGGCCGCCTTGAACCAGCCCTCGACGTCATCGATGAGAGGGCCTCGGCCTCGATGCTTTCTGGCCCGCTTGGCTCGCTCGGTCACCAACGCCCATGCCGCCTTCGCACCGACCCCAGGGATGGCTTCGAGGACCGAGGACGTCACGACGTCCGCGTCTAAATCAAGCTCGATGCCGGTGATCGACCGTTGGCCGTGCCCCGTGACCAACACGTCCGTCGCCGATTCAAGGGTGGTCAGGTACGAGGCCCCGATGAGGATGGGGTAGGCGCCAATTTGCCGACCGAAGGACACCCCTGCACCGCCCCACATCGAACCGTCGCGATGTTCGATGGTGTCGTGTGCAGGCAAGCGGGTCCGCCCACCGTGCGCCTCCCAATGGACGTCGCGAAGCACGGTGCCCAAAGGCATCATTTCGGCAAGAAGCGGCGCGTCAATTTCGTCCCGGACGCGGCGCTTGAAGGCACCGAAGGCATCGGAATCCACGTCTTGGAAGCCCTCACCTTCGACCTGCCTGAGGTTGATGCGACGCAACCAGTGCCCTTCCGAGCGCAATCCATTGAGCAAGTCCATGTTCAGGCCGTAGGTGACGTCCGTCTCTCCGTTCAAGCCAGCAATGAAGTTGAGACCTGGCAACAATTTGGGCAACCCGCGCTCCCCCCGCACCCGCCCATAGCGGTTGATGAGGTCCACCGCAGCCTTGAGTTGGGTGGGGTCGCAGTTGAGCCAATTCGCTTCATGCACCGACGGATCGGCGGATTCGACACCGAAGGAAAGCACCGCGCCGTCGCTCAAGGTCGCGACCAGCGTTTTCGTGATCGCTTCGGCTTCCTCCAAATGCTCTGCAATGATGCTTGGGTTGCCGTTGTCCGTGTGCAGAATCCCCAGACGCTCATCGTCACGAAGCCCGTGAAGCAAACGTGCAATTGGCTCAGGGTTGGGGCGCGGGTATTCCATCTCCCCCACGCCTTCAGCGAGGTAGGTGTAGGTGTCCGTCATGCCACCAAGCCGGACGTGCTGGACGCCGGCATCCAGGGCCAGGCGAACCTCCGAGATGACGTCCTCAGGGGTACGCCAGACGGGGGTGCCTTTCTTCGGCTCAATGCAAA
The DNA here is from genome assembly GCA_013330925.1 of Candidatus Poseidoniaceae archaeon. GTDB lineage: Archaea > Thermoplasmatota > Poseidoniia > Poseidoniales > Poseidoniaceae > MGIIa-L3 > MGIIa-L3 sp11892u. Next base: position 2,580 of record DUHJ01000200.1, read on the forward strand.
AGCGGCACCCTCGCTTGTACCGAACGCACCCTTGGTACACCTCCACTTCGTAGGTCAGCGGCCCCGCCTCGTCGCGGTCAGGATGACGAAGATCTGGGTGCTCAAGCACCGCTTTCGAGGTCGCACCAGCGTGGGCCCACGAGGTCCATTGTTCGGCCGACCGGCGCTTGTGTTCCCATCGGCCGGAGCTGAGGTAATGATGCAGCGTGGCGTCCGCGTCCTGCAAGGCCAGAAACAAGCCGCGTCGCAAGGGCGACCAGCCTTGATGGCGCCAGCCCCGGATGGCCCAGCCGCCGAGCACCGCTGGCACCTCGGCCGGCAACATCCGCAGCAAGGTCTTGGTTTCAGGAAGTGAAATGGGGGTGGCTCGGAGGTATTTGCCTGGGACCACAGCGCCTGCCAAGAGAGCAAGACCGGCACGGTCCGCCAGCATCGCGCGTTGTGCGTCTTCCCCTTGGCGACCAAGGGCACGCCACGCGTCCACGGTCAGGTAATCGTAGGGCAAACCGTGGGCTTCGAGCACGCCGCAGAGGTAGCGCACGTGGAAGCCAACGTAGGGAGGAACACCGAAGGCCGCCGGCTCATCCTCGTAGCCGTCCACCACGAGCCAGCGGGGTGCACCGTCCTCCGCCATGGTCCTGACCACGGCCTATGGGCCTCAAGCCTGCCGCCCCTCACCGTCAAGGCCAAGTGCAAACGGGATGGCGGACGGTTTGGGGGAGGACCATGGCGCGGCAACTCATCACCGTCGAAGGCGTGGACC
>DUHJ01000104.1 GCA_013330925.1 Candidatus Poseidoniaceae archaeon
TGAGGAGTCCGAGCGTCCTCGGAGTTGATTTCATAAAGGGGTTGACGGTCGCCATGTCCCTGAGGTGACCGTATGTCAAAGGGTACCCCGTCCATGGGCCGTCGTCAAAAGACGACGCACATTCGCTGCCGTCGCTGCGGCCGCAACGCTTACCACAAGCAGAAGAGCGTCTGCGCGTCCTGCGGTTACGGCGCTTCTTCCAAGATGCGCAATTACTCTTGGTCCAAGAAGTCACACCGCCCCAAGGCGTGAACGTTCCCTTGGGACAAGGCCAAGTGTTGGCACCCTTTGGGCACCATGAGGGCACATCATGTGCGGCATCCTAGGCATTGTCGGCCGCCCAGGCGTGCACGTCAATCAAATCCTGTACGACGGACTCACCGTCCTCCAACATCGCGGTCAAGACGCTGCGGGGATGTTGACCGAACATGACGGTCAATTCATCCTCAGAAAGAGCAACGGGCAAGTCGCTGACGTGTTCGACGCAGAACGCATGGCACGTCAACTTGGTTCGATCGGCATCGGCCACGTGAGGTACCCGACCGCCGGGTCGTCGTCAAGCGCGGAGGCCCAACCCTTCTACGTCAATTCGCCGTACGGGCTATGTCTTGCCCACAACGGGAATTTGACCAACGCGGACGAACTTGAGGTGCTTTTGCGCGACAAACACTTCCGCCACATGAACACCACCAGCGATTCGGAGTTGCTGCTGAACATGTTCGCCGTTGGCCTTCATCGAAGAGCGCGCAACCTCAAAATCAGCGAAGCGTCACATTTGGACGTCTCGACGGTGTTCTCCGCCATCCGCGAAATCAACGAAGGCGTCCGTGGAGGCTATGCCTGCGTCGGGCTCATCGCAGGCTACGGCCTTTTCGCGTTTCGTGACCCGCACGGCATCCGCCCGTTGGTGCTCGGTCGACGTGAGGTTGAGGGCTCCGACGAGTGGGTTGTGGCCAGTGAGTCGGTCGCCATCACGGCCCTTGGCTTCCAGGTGGAGCGTGACGTTGCCCCCGGTGAAGCGGTGTTCATCTCTGCTTCCGGGCACCTGTTCAACGAGGTGTGTTCAGAGCCGAAACCCTTCGCTCCCTGCATTTTCGAGCACGTCTATTTCGCGCGCCCAGACTCGGTCATCGACGGCATTTCGGTGTATCAGGCTCGGCTGAATCAAGGGGAACGCCTTGCGCAACGCATCCTCGAGTCTTGGCCTGACCACGACATCGATGCCGTGATCCCCGTGCCCGATTCCGGACGTATCGCTGCCTTGCAACTTGCTTCAACCCTCGGCGTGGTGTACCGCGAGGGCTTCGTGAAGAACCGTTACGTCGGTCGAACGTTCATCATGCCTGGGCAAGCCTTGCGGGAGAAGTCTGTTCGACGCAAACTCTCGGCGATTTCCCATGAATTCGAAGGGAAGGCCGTGTTGCTGGTCGACGATTCCATCGTCCGTGGGACAACCTCTGCTCAAATCGTTGAAATGGCCCGGGACGTGGGTGCTCGAAAGGTGTACTTCGCTTCCGCAGCACCTCCCGTTCGTCATCCCAACGTGTACGGCATCGACATGCCCGCCGTGGACGAATTCATCGCCAACGGTCGAACCATCGAGGAAATCAACGCCATCATCGGCAGTGATCGCCTGTTCTATCAGACCCTTGAGGACCTCATCGAAGTCACTTCGATCGGGGCCTCGCCTCCCGAAGGCTTTGATGCCAGTTGCTTCAACGGGGAATACGTGACCGGCGACATCGACGGAAGCTACCTCGAGATGTTGCGCGCCAGGCGAAACGACGGGGCCAAACAGGCGAGTGCACCCACCGAAGTCGTTGGCCTTCACAACGGTGAGGCCTGACTCCATGGGGCAGGTCCACTGGGTGCTGCGGCTCGGTGAAGTGACCCTGAAATCGAAACCTGTGCGTCGTCTCTTCCAGAACACCATGCGTCGGTCGATGTCGAAGGCAGAAGGCCGTTGGGGCGTTCAACTGCGTCTTTCCTTTGGCCGAGACCGGGTGGTCGTGCGAAGCGACAGTCCGGTGGACCGCGTCGAGCAAGCCCTCGCTCACCAACTCGGTCTCGCGGCCATTGACCGTGTGCGCCTCATCGGCGACCCTGACGATTTGTCCGGTGTTGCGGAAGGCATCCTTGCGCGGCACGATGCCAGAGGGACGCCGCGGTCCTTCGGCGTTCGTTGCCGACGCACGGGCGAGGTTGCGAACTGGTCGTCGCCCACCTATGCCGCAGCCCTCGGCGCGGCCCTGATCGAAGCAGACGCGTCCCTTTTGGTCAACCTCAAGCATCCGGATTGGCCGGTGAGCGTCATCCTCCGGGAGGGTGCGTTGGAGGTTGTGGAGCATCGAATGCTTGGCCCTGGTGGTCTTCCAGCAGGTGCCCAAGGCGACGTGTTGGCGCGAATCGACGACGAACGAGGTATGCTGTCTTCCTTCCTCATCATGCGTCGCGGATGCCGCATCCTTCCGGTGGAAGGCAGCGATGAAGCCCTGATCGAACGCTTACGTGCATGGGACGCCAACATCGGCCGAAGAAGCCGCCACCATACCCACGAAGGCCAGAACGAAGACCGCCCATCATGGGGTTGCATCGGCCTTCCCGTCAGCGAAGCCGAACCGATGGCAGGCCGGCAAGCCTCGGCCGTGAAAACCACGCCGCTGGCTCGTCTCGAACCGCTTCTCGGCTGGACGGACGACGAGGTGAACGCCCTGTTGCGCCACTTTGATGCCCCGTGGTGCGTCCCTCCAGATCCCGATGCACATGGTTGGATGACCGCCGCAGGGCATGACATGAAGGAGGCTGTGGCATGAACACAAGGCCGGTCCAAGGCTGGGCGCTTCCCGCCACCGCGTACGCGTTGTTCGAAGGGAACGGTGCCCGGTACCTTGTGCTCAGCGACGGGAGGCTCCTGTGTTACGAGGGCGACGCAGCTCCCACAACGGTGCTTGGCCCGGGTCCTCGTCCCATGGGCTTGCTCAACGACGTCGTGCTGACCGAAGACGGTGCAAGGGCGAACCTGCACGATCTCTCGACGCGGGTTGAGGACGTGGACGGCGTGGGCATCGTCGCGGCCATCGCCGTGGAAGGCGCTCTCGTTTACCTTGACGAACAAGGTGCCCTTCATCGCATGGCGCCGGACGGTGAACGCACGGTCATGACCGGTGTCCAAACCCTTCACGACGCAAACACGACGACCGTCCTGGTCAGCGTCGGAGACGTTCTGGGCATTCACGGCGGCCTCAACGGAGAGAGCATGTGGCTTCGCCCTGACCGTGGAAGCCATGGTGAGCGCATCACCGCGGCCACACTGTTGGACGGCGGTGCCTTGGTGGCCCGTGAAGGATACGCGATGACGGGCGACGAAGACGTCGTTGAAATCGAGCGATGGGGTTCCGAGGGTTTGCTGTGGAGGCATGCGCATGCCGAGGTGGTCCTCGGACTTGCCTCGACCTCGATCGGCGTGTTGGCCCACGACCAATCCGGGGCAGTGCTGCAGCTCACGCGTGAGGATTCCAAGGAACTCCTTCACGCCAGCAGCGGGGTACGTGCCATGGTGGACCTCGGGGGTGAAGTCTGCATCGCGGCCTGGTTCAACGTCCATGCTCTTGGTCCTGATGGCTTGCAGTGGACGGTTGAACATCCCGGGATGCCAAGCGCGCTGTCCGTGTTCAACTCCCACCTCTTGGTCGTCGGAGACGATGGAAACGATTGGACTGGCCCGGAACCACTTGCCGTGGTGGACCTCGAAGCCGACGTGTTTGACGTCGACCCGAGTGAATTGACCGCTTGGGTGCCTCCGCCGCTTCAAGAGGACGACAACGTGCCCACCATGGTGGATACGACGCCGTCCTTGGAGTCCGAGGAGGACGCTCAGGCATGGCAGGCCCCCTCCGGGCTGTTGGATGCGCTCAACGAGGTGGCGCCGAAAACCTCCACCGACGGTGCCGATGACGAGGATTTGCTCGCGGCCCTCACAGGGGATGCGACACAAACCGTGGCGACACCGTTTGCGGTCGACCTTGGTGAACATCGAGAGGTGCAAGCCGGACCTGATGGGGTGGCTGAAGTGTTGCTTGAGGCGACGGTTGCTGGCGCACCGAAGGAAGGCGTGGTGTTCGCGTGGAGCACCGCCGACGGCCGTGAAATCGGCACCAAGGCCCGCCTTCTTCTGAGGCTCCCCAAAGGCACCCACCGGTTCGAACTCCGCGTGCGTCATCCGGACGGCAGGTGGGCCATGGACGGCATCCAAGTTCACGTTGCGTGATGCTTGCTTGTCTCCCGTGAGGTTGAAGGACGGCCGTTCCGCCCTCGGTGCATGCCCAACGCCATCCCCCGACCTCCTGCCCCCGTCAACGAGCCGGTGCTCTCCTATGCTCCAGGCAGTGCTGAGCGCGTCACGCTCGAGGCAGAACTTGCACGTCAAGCGGCTGAGGTGTTGGAGATCCCTTGCATCATCAACGGCGAAGAGGTTTGGACAGGAAACGTGGTTGAGCAGGTCATGCCTCACAACCACGGCCACGTCCTTGCCAAGGTCCACCTTGCGGGCAAGGCGGAAGTTCAGCGTGGCATCGATGCCGCACTGGCATCACACGACGCGTGGTCGTCGATGCCATGGGCGGCCCGCGCGGCCGTTTTCCTGAAGGCCGGCGAACTGCTTGCAGGCCCTCGTCGGGCTGAAATCAATGCATCCACCATGCTCAACCAATCGAAAACGATGCATCAGGCGGAGATCGACTCGGCGTGTGAGCTCATCGACTTCTGGCGCTTCAACGCCATGTACGCCCGTGACATCTACGAGGATCAGCAACCTCCGGTGTCGCCCTCCTCCATGTGGAATCAGGTTGAGGTGCGCCCGTTGGAAGGCTTTGTTTTCGCCGTCACGCCGTTCAACTTCACGAGCATCGCGGCCAACCTTCCTTCCGCTCCGGCATTGATGGGCAACACTTGCGTGTGGAAGCCCAGCAGGAACTCCTACGTCTCCAATTATCGCATCCTCCGGGTGATGATGGATGCGGGTCTTCCGCCCGGCGTCATCAACTTCCTTCCAGGGCCGGCTTCGGTCGTTGGCGACACCTGCCTTGCGTCTCCGGCCTTGGCCGGCATCCACTTCACCGGCAGCACCGGTGTGTTCCGCCAACTCTGGCAGGAAGTCGGGCAGCGGATCGCGTCCTACCGCTCCTACCCGCGCATCGTCGGGGAAACCGGTGGCAAGGACTTCATCCTCGCCCATCCGGATTGTGACAGCGACGCCTTGCTTGTGGCCTTGCTGCGTGGGGCTTTCGAGTTCCAAGGGCAGAAGTGCTCGGCGGCATCACGCGCTTACGTGCCGGCTTCCGTCTGGTCCGCCATCCGTGACGCCTACGTGGCCGAAGTCAACCGCATCGTTGTCGGTGACGTCACACAACCGGGCGTCTACATGGGCGCAGTCATCGACCAGAAGGCCTTCGCCTCCATCACCGGAGCCATTCAGCGCGCCGCAGATGACGACGGATGCGAAATTGTGACCGGAGGGAGCTGGGACGACAGCACGGGGTGGTTCATCCAACCGACCACCATCGTGTGTTCGGATCCGATGTACGAGACCATGCAGGTCGAATTGTTCGGACCCGTGCTTTCCATTCACGTCTACGATGACGCGGACTTTGAGCGCATGATTGGGGTGGTTGACAGCACGTCAGAATACGCGTTGACGGGGTCCATTTTCGCCACCGATCGTCGGCATGTGGAAACCGCCATGGCCGGCTTGCGCTACGCCGCAGGCAACTTCTACATCAACGACAAGCCCACCGGGGCCGTCGTCGGTCAGCAGCCCTTTGGCGGTGCACGAGGAAGCGGGACCAACGACAAGGCGGGTTCCCCGCTCAACTTGCTGCGCTGGGTTTCCCCACGTTCCATCAAGGAAACCTTCGCTCCACCGACGGACTGGACCTACCCCTTCCTAGGCTGATTCTCCTCCCCGATGATGACAATGTTCGCAGCGTCCCTTGTGGGCGGATGATGGGCGAACTGAGGGGTGGAGCGGTAGCGTCTATAGGGCGGAACGAGGTCTAGAAGCATGCGTCCTGTGGCCGCCAGACCCTTGTCGGCCCCGCCTCCAGGGCTGATGCTTGCTTCACCGTCCTCGCCTTGGCGGACGGTAGGGCGGATGGTCGGTTTGGTCATCCTCCTGTACTTGATCGCCACGCCGGTGACGTTCATTTTCGTGGGCCTGCTCGACGGTAACTTGGACCTCGAACCGGGGCCTGCCAATCCTTGGATTTCCCTGACCGGAGCCCTTTGTTCCCTCCCCCTCGTTGCCCTCGTCCTGTACCTTCGTCGTCCACGCTTGACCCACGTCATCCTCGCCGAAGCGGCCGCCGGAGGTCAGCATGCCCACCAGTTGCCCGGGGAGACGGTGCTCCAGACGCCGTGGCCAACCGTGCTCCGTCATCACCTGATTCGCCGCTCTCCTCCGCTTGATTTGCCCCGCCCGGGTCCGCTCGCTGCCCTGTTCCTTGGCGCGGTCGGGGTGATGGTGTTCGTGCTGGTTCCGCTGGGTGCCGTTCAGGCCGTCGGTGCGCAAGTCGTGCTCTTCTTGTTGCTCCTCATTCCCGCGTGGCTGATCGGTTTCTCCATCCCGGTCTTCATCTGGTGGGCGGTCTCCTCCGAGGTGTTGCAACTCCAAACCGATCGACGCCAAGGCGAAGCGATGCTCATCGCTGGCATGCTCAGCACCTTTCCCGCCCTCGTCATCAACAGCCTTCTGTTCCCAATGGGACTCTCTGCCATTGGCGTCGAGGGAGCCGCGATGATCGAAGCCTTGACCGTCACCGTTTCTGCTCCTGTGGGTGAGGAGATCTGCAAATTGGTGGCGGTCTTGAGCCTCAGCCGAATGATCGATTCCAGCAGACGCGGCCTCCAGGTTGGATTTACCGTTGGTCTTGGCTTTGCGATGCTCGAGAACCTGCAATACATTCTGTTCTCGTTGGTGGCGGAGCCCACCACGGCTGCGGTCAGCTACGGGTTAACGTCCGTGCTCCGCGGCATCGGCTCCATCCCGGGGCATGCCGTTTGGACCGGGTTGAGCGGGTATGCGTTGGGATACGTGAGGGCGCGCTCGATGCAGCCTCACCAAGGCGGGGATACTTCGCCGGCCACGTGGGGCCTGTTTGACGCCCAGACGGGTCAAGCTTTGGCGACTGCGACGTCGGCTTGGGTGGTCCAACGGGACACTTGGGTTCGGCGCGTGGCCTCCACGTTCGGCCCCGCACCCCCGAGAGAGGTGATTCCAGCGGTCCTGGTCGGGATTGCCGGGCACGCCTTGTGGAACGGCTCCACCGTGCTGTTGGACGTTTGGCTCGGTGGCGCGTCGTTGTTCACACAAGCAGCGGTGATGATCGGCTGGATCCTGTTCCTTGTCGTGCTGGTCCTTCAAGCAGGCCGTCGTTTGTTCGGGGCTGCGCTTGAGGACGCCTTCGGGCCGCGCAACCTGTTCTGACCGGGGAAAGGAACATCACCCCCACCTGCAAGACAAAAGCGGTGAGCCATGATTTGGGATCCCGGTTTGAACCAAGGAAACTTGGTGGTTGTGGGAGGGCTCATCGCCGTCTTGCTTCTCCTCAGCACCCGCGCAAAGGTGCTTGACCAAAGCGGGATGGTGGCCGCCGTTGTGCTTGCCGCATTGGTCGGTGGCCTCGGGCATTGGACCTGGCTCCTCTTGTTGCTCTCCTTCCTCGCCTCTTCCCACTTGGCGACAAAGCATCGTTTCGAAGAGAAGGCCGCCAAAGGCATGTGCGAGTCAAGCGACGGTTCACGTCGCTGGACCAACGTGGTCGCCAACGGGGGCATGCCGGGCCTTGTGGTCTTGGTCGCCTTCTTCTTGGATGCCCACGGCACGGGTCTCTGGGTGTTCGCTGCCGCCGTGGCCGTGGCCACCT
>DUHJ01000052.1 GCA_013330925.1 Candidatus Poseidoniaceae archaeon
AGACCTCCAAGAGGAAGAAGCGACGGTTACGGAAGAAGAGGACACGGACGGCAAAGACGTTGTGGACATTCCCGCGCCGCCGCCACCCGGCGGACCTCCGGCCTGATCAGGTCAGCGTCCAGACTGGACCGTCGGCCGTGTCGGTGACTTCGACGCCCATGGCGGCGAGCCGATCTCGAATGCCGTCTGCCGCGGGCCAGTCCTTGGCAGCACGGGCTTCAGCCCGCTGAAGAAGCAGCGCTTCGACCTCGTCAGCGACCTCGGCTCGACGTGGGTCTTCCTCCGGTTCGGCCAACAGCACGTCAGGCGAGGGCAGCACACCGAGGACATCTCCCGCGAGTTCTTCGAACCACGCAACGCAGTGATGGGCAAGGGCGTTCGCGTCCGCCTCGTCCAGATCAGCGTCGAGCAGGCGGGTCGCTTCGCGGACGCCACCCAAGACCTTGGCAATGGCTTCGCGGCTGTTGAAATCGTCATCCATGGCGAGGGCGAACCCTTCCGCCATGCGCTCCATCAAACCGAGGCCTTTCGACAAAGGGTCCTGGCTGGTGACGTCCGGATGGGGGAGGGCCACGGGATGATCCGAGGTTCGCCCACGAAGCGCTTTGGCGTAGGCTTCGATGAGCCGCCCGTGGTTCCGCTCCGCATCGTGGAGCAAGGCCTCGTTCATGTCGATGGGCGAGCGGTAGTGTGCGTTGATGAGGGCAAAGCGAAGCACCAGCGGGTCGACCCGCTCAAGGATGTCTCGGATGGTCCAGAAATTTCCGAGCGACTTGCTCATTTTCTCGCCGTCCACGTTGACGAAGCCGTTGTGCAGCCAATGGTGGACCAGCGGTGCATGGTCGGTGTGGCATTCGCCTTGGAAAATCTCGGCCTCGTGGTGCGGGAAGCGAAGATCGTGGCCGCCACCGTGAATGTCGAAGGGGCCGTCAAACTGATCCAGGCTCATGGCGGTGCATTCGATGTGCCAACCGGGTCGGCCGTCGCCCCAAGGCGAAGGCCAGGTCGGCTCATCGGGTTTGGCGGCCTTCCACAAGGCAAAATCACGGTGATCACGCTTCCCACCTCCCGTTCCGGCCACCCGGCCACCCGCGCCTGCGCGTACGGCGTCAAAGCTCTGGCCGGTGAGTTGGCCGTACTTTTCGGGGGCTGAAGAGACGTCGAAGTAGACGCCATCGTCCGAGGCGTAGGCATGATCGCGCTCGATGAGGTCCTCGATGATGGTGACCATGCCGTCCACGTGTTCGGTGCAGCGCGGGTAGTGGTCGGCACGGAGGATGTTCAACGCGTCCATGTCCTCGTAATAGCCGTCGATCATCTCGTCGACGAGGCCCAACCAATCGCCGTCACGCGTTTCGTTGGCACGGGCGATGATTTTGTCGTCGACGTCGGTGAAGTTCTGGACGTACTCCACGTCGTAGCCGCTGGCTTCGAGCCAGCGATGAATCAGGTCAAACGCAAGGTAACACCGTGCATGGCCGAGATGGCAGCGGTCGTAGACGGTCACGCCGCAGACGTACATGCTGACACGGCCGGGTCGCATGGTGGTGAACGGCACCTTCTCTCGACGACGGGTGTCGTGAACACGCAACGCCATGACGCTCGGCGGGACCTGAGGGCGGGGTCACTTCAACGTTCATGTAGGGCTGGGCACGCGGAGGAGCATGGTTGGGCGCGTGCTGGTCACCGGAGCCAACGGGTTCCTCGCCAACCATCTTGTGCGCGATTTGCTGCATGAGGGGTACACCGTTGTGGCCACCGTGCGCGACTTGTCAGACCCCGTTCGAACCGACCGCCTGCATGCCCATGCGGAGGCCTGTGGGCACCCAGAGCGCCTGGAACTTCACGAAGCAGACGTGCTCGATGCCGACCCTTGGAAGGACCTGCTGGCCGGATGTGAGGGCCTCTTTCACACCGCCGCCGTGTTTTCGCTCAACGGCGAGGCGGACGTCATTCTGAACACCGCCAACCTCGGTACAGAACACGTGCTCAACGCCGCGGCCGAAGCCGGTGTGAAGCGCATCGTGTACACGTCAAGCACAGCAGCGGTCGGCAGCGGTCCGCGTGGACGAGCCAAAGACGAGAACGACTGGCAATCCGGGTCGAGCATGCCGTACACCGCTGCGAAGACCGAGTCTGAGCGCAGGGCATGGCGCATCGCGAAGGAGCACGGTCTGGACCTGCGCGTGATCAACCCCACGGCCATCCTCGGAGGGGGATTCTCACGCCCACCGCCCAGCGTCGACTGGATGCCTGACTTGCTCTCCGGCGCTTGGCCGTTGATCCCCGCCATTCCAATGGCCTTCGTGCACGTTGAGGACGTGGCTCACGCCCACCGGATGGCCTACGAAATCGAGGAGGCAAGCGGTCGCTTTGTTCTCGCACCGCACAGCGGCAGGACGATGGTTGACGTGGCCCGTGTAGCCCGTCGACTTCGCCCGACCTCCAAAGCCCCAAGGCGGTCGCTGCCGCGCCGCTTGCTGCCCCTCGCCGTCTTTTTTGATTGGATCAAGGGCATGCGAAGCGGTGAGCGTGTGCTGACGCGCGCGGTCGTCCGTGGCTACATGCGCGGAGATTCATTGTACTCGAGCCAAAAGGCAGAGCAGGTGCTGGGCATGACGTGGCGTTCCCTCGATGCCTGTGTGGAAGACACCATCGTGGCCTTTGAGGAGCGGGTTCCATGAACCGCTGGACCGTTCGGGCGGCGTGGCTTGTGCCGCTCGTCACGGTCCTTGCGTCCATGTCGGTTCACCAACCCCGGGGTGTGGCCAACGCGCCGATTATTTTCATCTCGCAAGCCGATTTTCCGGGCCCGGAAGCCCTGATCTTCACCCTCGGCCTGACCGTCAGCGGTGTGTGGCAAGCGTGGACGGTTTGGGCGATGACTCAAACCGCACCACGCCCGTGGTCGCTGGAACGCGTCGTCGGCCTCCTCGCCGCAGGATGCGTGGTGGTCATGGCCAACCGCTCGATGTACGCCCACCTGAACGCGCACATCCTTGCCGCTGTGGGCATCTTCATTTTCGGTTGGCTGTGGCTTGGTTTGGTCCAGAAGCGCCTGCGTTCCTCAGGCGCCACACAGGGCTTTGCACAACGAAAGTGGGCGCTGTGGTGCGTCGGCATCGGCATCGCGATGCATCTCATTGCGGCTGCCGTCGCCCTCCTGGTCAATCCAGACCTGACGCTACCCACCGCCAACGCAGGCCATCCGTGGTGGACCATCGCCGCGCTGAGCGAATACCTGCTTGTGGGCGGCATGTGGTGGGGCATCGCCGCGCTCGAACAGGACCTTGCCGTTGTCCAAAACACGGCGTCATGACCCGATGTTTGAGCGTCGGAATTGACCTTCACGCGATTGTGTTCATGCCCCGTTGGCAAGG
>DUHJ01000130.1 GCA_013330925.1 Candidatus Poseidoniaceae archaeon
CCGTTCGCATGCGACGGACGGCGTCCTCGCGGTCGTGGCCCCAGGTCAACAATTTGGCCAACAAGGAATCGAAGCAGCCCGGCATCTCGTATCCCGGGTGGGCGTGGGTGTCGCATCGGATGCCAAACCCGGAGGGGAAATGGCAGTCCCAGAGCCTCCCAGGAGAGGGGATGAATTGCTTGGGGTCCTCCGCGTTGAGTCGGCATTGTATGGCGTGGCCGCGCCAAGTGATGTCCTCTTGGGCCAGCGGCAGGTCCTCTCCCTGAGCGACACGGATGCCGAGTTCAACGAGGTTGTAGCCGGTGATCAATTCCGTGACGGTGTGTTCCACCTGGACGCGAGGGTTGACCTCGAGGAAGTAGAAGTCACCGTTGGCGTCACGAAGGAATTCGAAGGTGGCCAGGCCCTTGTAGCCGACCGATTCGGCGCCGGCGCACACCAATGCGCCGATCTCAGCGCGTTTCTCGTCCGTCAGCCACGGTCCTTCCTCGACCAACTTTTGATGGCGGCGCTGGATGGAGCAGAAGCGCTCACCAAAGTGAATGGCGTTCGTTCCATCGGCCAAGACTTGGAATTCAACGTGCTGTGCACCTTGGATGTACTTCTCAACGAAGACGCGGTTGTCGCCAAAGGCCGACTTCGCCCGGCTTTGACAGAGACGGAGCGCGCCTTCGAATTCGTCGGCGGCGTTGACGATCTGCATGCCGATGCCTCCGCCGCCTGCGGCCGCTTTGATGATCACAGGATAGCCGATGTCCTCGGCGAGCTCGGCGGCCACGCTGGCTTCGCTGATGGGCTCGCTGCTTCCTTTGGCGGTGGGCAAACCCGCGGCTTCCATGGCCGCCCTTGCCTCAATTTTGTCGCCAAGGAGCGTGATGACTTCGGCGGCCGGTCCAATGAAGGTGATGCCCTCTTCCTCCAAACGGTGGACAAAGGCCGCGTTTTCCGCGAGGAAACCGTATCCCGGGTGGACCGCGTCGCATTCGAGGTCTTTGGCGGCCTGAACGACGGCCTCGATGTCGAGGTAACTGTCGAGGGGGTTGCTTCGCACGATTTCCATCGCAATGTCGGCGAGGCGGACGGGGAGGGACAACCGGTCTTCCCGGCCGTGGATGATGGCGGCTTCGATGCCGAGGTCACGAAGGGTTCGGAGGATGCGCAGCGCAATCTCGCCGCGGTTTGCAATCAGCACCCGCTTGAAGGCCATGGCCATTGGGAGGAACATACCGTCTATGATGCCCTCGGTCCCCTCAGCGGTGAAACATCGGACCGAAAGAGCGATACGGCGCGACGCAGATGGTGGCTCATGAGCGGGGACGGGCTGGAGCAAGGGCGTGCGAGGGCCGACCAACTCGCTGGACGAGATTTGAACAACGACGGTGTGGTGACCAACCTAATCCTTTGCGGAGACAGCAGGTTCTACGATTACGGGTGGCTGGAGGGCGAACTCGAAACCTGGATTGAGGAGTACAAATGTTGGCCTGATGTCATCCTTTGCGGTGGAGCATCAGGCATCGACGCCTTGGCGGAACGCTGGGCCGCCAACAACAACATCCACTTCGCGGCCTTTGAGGAAGCATGGAGCGCTCCACGGCCCGGTGTGGAGGATTCTGGTCGTGCCGAGGCGGCGCCTGAGTTGGTGGACACCTTGCTCCAATACGCGACGCACGTGTTGGCCTGTCCAGGTCCGAAGTCCGTCTGGACCCACCGCATGGTGGACGCGGCCAAGGCCAAGGGCATCCATGTGATGGTCCGGCCTGTGCCGGGGGACGCTCAGTAAACGTCCCGAAGGTAGCGCTTCTCTTCCTTCATCATCGTCTTCTCGATGAAGTGGGTGGCGTCGGCTTCCGACATGCCGCCGTGTTCCATGGCGATCTCGATGAGGGCTCGGTGGACGTCTTTCGCCATGCGTGACTTGTCGCCACAGATGTAGAAGTACGCGCCTTGGTCAAACCATTCCCAGACTTCGGCGCCGTGTTCCTTGAGCCGATGCTGGACGTAGATCTTCTCCTCTTGGTCGCGGGACCATGCCGTCGTGAACTTGTAGAGGTCGCCGCTGTCCATCCAGTCCTCAATTTGCTCCTTGTAGTAGTACTCGGTGTGCTGAGACTGGTCGCCAAAGAAGAGCCAATTCCGGCCCTTGGATTTGTCGTGAACACGCTGTTCCATGAACGCACGGAAGGGTGCAATGCCCGTTCCGGGTCCGACCATGATGATGTCCACGTCTCCGTCGTCGGGGAGCACGAAACTCTTGGTTGGAGACATGAAGACGTTGATCGGCGCTCCGCTGGTGTCGATCTCGTCGGCCATGTACAAGGTGCAGAGGCCACCGCGCTTGCGGCCGTGGTATTCGAAGCGAACGATGCCCACGGTCAATTCGACCAAACCCGGGTGGGCGTCGGGGGAAGAGGAGATGCTGTAGAGGCGAGGCTTGACCTTGCCCGCGAGCGCCAAGAACTCCTCAGGGGTATATTTGAGGTCGAATTCACGCATGATGTCCACGTAGTCGCGGGTCCACAGGTAGTCTGCCACCGAATCGGAGGAGGCGTTGATGATCTCCACTCGCGTCCGCGGGTCTTCTCGAGGTTTGCTGGCTGCGAGTTCGCCGGGTTCGGCGCCGCTGCGCTCGCGTTGCACGAAGGACAGGCTGACGCGAAGCCCACTGGGCTTGACGCGTTCCATCAAGTCGGCGACGAAGTTGGAGCTGGCCATGTGGATTTCGTAGTCCCTCTTCAGGGCGTCACGAAGGGTGCGTTCTCCGGCGTGGGTGGTGACGGGATGTTCGGGGTCCCATCCTTGGAGGGCGATCATCTCGTCAACGATGTATGGAGGGTTTTCCGCAATCACGCCAAGGGCGTCACCGACCTTGTAGGTCATGCCAGAATCGCCGAGATCGAAGGCGATGTGACGGGTTTCCTTGCGGGACCCTTCGCCGTTCAGGATGTAGTTGTCCACAATTTTGGACGGATAGGGGTTCTTCAGCGACCAGTTTTCGCTCATCTGCCTCACCGACGCAAGCGTCGGGTGGGCCTCGGAAAGGGTCCTTATCATCCTTGTCAAACGCCGGTCACGCCCTCGCCGATGGGTCCATGTGGGCCTCACGTTGTGGAGCGGCCATGGCTCCCCGCGTGGACCTTCTCGGGACGGGGAACGCTTTCCTTCCACGCGGGCGGCTTCACTCGATGGCCCTGCTCGACGGTCAGCATCTCATCGATGCCTCGCCGACGGCCCTGGTGGCCCTTCGGCGTGCTGGCCGTTCACCGGCCGATTTACGCACCGTCCTGATCACCCATCTGCACGGAGATCACGTGTTCGGATTGCCCTTTTTGCTGCTCGAGCGGAAGTACATCTCGGACCGGGAGGGCGCCAAGCCTCTCCGGCTCGTCTGTGCACCTGGAGCCATCGAGCGCGTACGCCACCTCTGTGACCTGGCCTATCCCGGAAGCCTCGAGGGCGTGCTCGACGAGGTGGAGGTCGTTGAATCCACAAGCGGGACGCTCGAAGGCGGCTGGTCATGGTCACGATTCGAGGTTCATCACGACGATGCTGTGGATCCACACGGCTACCGCTTTACCCACGAGAACGGAGCCTCATGGCTCCACAGCGGAGACAGTGGACCGTGCCCGACCCTCGAGGAAGCCGTTGAGCGGGTCGAATTGGCCGTGGTCGAGATGGGCGTCCCCGATTGGGTGGACACCGACCATCATCACACGCCAAAGGACATCGTCGCTTTGGGCAACCGGCACCCCTCGGTTCAATTTGTCATCACCCACACCTTTGCGGACGACGAGGGGCCGGGGCCAGACATCGTCAAGGCGCCGTTGCCGGAGATGCCAGAAAATGTGCATCTGGCCAAAGACGGAGAGGCGTGGACTTGGGGCGGACATGCTTGGCTCGCAATGTGAAAGATTCTGCTCAGAACCTCGGCGAACGGCCGACCTCAATTGGGGGCATATAAACCCCAAAATGGTCAGGTGAAAACAGTTTCATTTTCACCTCGGTGGGCAGGCTTATCAGGGGGACTCGGACTCAGGCGAGTCATGCTGTGCGTGTTCCCCGCCAATCCTCGGGAACATGTTCTGGAGGGGTGCTTCCAATGACCGGGAACATCTTCGACAAGGCCCTCGGCCGGGCCACCTTGTTCCGCAACAAGGAACACCTTCGTCACAGCCACCAGCCGACGCACCTTCCTCACCGAGACCGTGAGATTGAGCAACTCACGTTCAACCTGGTCGAAGCCCTGAACGGGCAGATTCCTTCGAACATGATCCTCTACGGCGTGACCGGTGCTGGGAAGACCGCAGTCACCTCCTTTGTGTGCAACCAATTGGTGGAAAAAGGTCGCCAAATCGACCGCGATGTGTTCGCCATCACCGTCAACTGCCGGCAAATCGACACCCAATACCGTGTCTTGACACATCTCGGGAACTCCATGCTTGAGGCCCACGAAGTGGACGAGATTCCGTTCACAGGATGGCCCACCGACCGTGTGCTCGGTGAGCTTGTTCGACGGATGGAAAAGCGAGCTGGTGTGTACATCATCGTGCTCGATGAAATCGATCACCTCGTCCGCAAGGCCGGCGATGACCTCCTGTACAACCTCACAAACCTGAACAGTTCGCTCAAAGCAGCCCGCTGCTGCGTCATTGGAATCTCCAACGACCTCAAGTTCACGGATTTCCTTGACCCCCGTGTTCGTTCGCGGCTTGGTCAGCAAGACGTGGTGTTCAATCCCTACGACGCAGACCAACTGCGCGACATCCTCGTGCAGCGCTCCTCAAGTGCGCTGCATCCCGATGCGTTGGAAGACGGTGTGATCGGCCTGTGCGCTGCGCTGGCTGCGCAAGAGCACGGTGACGCCCGTTGTGCCTTGGACCTGCTCCGCGTCTCCGCAGAAAAGGCCGAGCATGAGGGCATTCCGACGGTGGCCATTCGCCACGTCCGCACCGCACAATCCCAAATCGAAGCCGACCAAATCACGCCGGTGGTCGGCTCGTTGCCGACCCAACAGAAGCTGGTCCTGTCCGCTGTCCTGCTGACCGAGCGGACCGGAGCTCGTGGCGTCCAAACCGGCGAGGTGTACGACGTGTACGACCAAGCCTGCCACCACGTGGGGAAGGCTCCA
>DUHJ01000031.1 GCA_013330925.1 Candidatus Poseidoniaceae archaeon
GACCTCACGACGCCGCAAATCTTGGAGCACCTCTGGGCTTGTGGCTTGGAAGGTCACATCGCTGCGCATTTTGCGTCGTTCCAAGCCTCCGTCGAGTAAGGCAATGCTGCCGTTTTCGACCAGACGAGGCATGTCGGGGTGGGCACGTCGCTTTTGCATGACCAGGCCTTCGATGATTTCTGAGTCGGTGGCCGGGCGGCCAATGGCGTGGACGGTGGAGACCCGTGTGGGGTCCACTTCTGTGGTGCCGTCCACCGTGCGTTCCACACAACGCGCGGCTTCCATGGCCAAGTGAGCAAGCCGCTCTTGGACGCCTCGGCCGGATTTCCCAGCCAAACTAGAGTGGACCGCAGTGACGAGTTCCTCGTCGCTTCCCTCGAACGCGATGCTCTCCAAGTGGGTCATCGCTTCGCTTTCCGCCAAGCGGTAGCCACGGACGATGGTGCTTGGGTGAATGCCTTGGAGGACCAAATGCCATGCGTTTCGAAGGAGTTCAGCGGCGATCACCACCGCAGACGTGGTTCCGTCACGAGCAACCCGGTCTTGGGCCGAAGAGGCATCGATCAGCATCCGTGCGACGGGATGCTCCACCCGTGCGGTTTCCAAGACCGTCACGCCGTCGTTGGTGACCAGCGTTCGACCTTGGTCGTCGAGCAGGAGCTTGTCCAGTCCCTTTGGGCCGAGGGTGCTGCGTACTGCTCCGGACAACGCCATGGCCGCGGCGATGTTCTTCCGAAGGGCGACACGGCCGGTCGTGCGTTCGGTGTCTTCGAGCACCGGGGCTTCGGCCATGGCGTGGCCACCGAGGAGCACGTCTTCAACCGTGCGTCAGCCTCAATCTTCGTCAACGACTTCGAAATCGGCGTCCACGACGTCGTCTTCAACCGAAATGGTGCCGTCTTCGTCGGCCCCTTCGGTGGCTGCTTCAGCGGCCGCGGCTTCGTAGAGCTTGGCGGAGATTCCGTGCATGGCTTGTTCGATTTCACCGACCTTGGCCTGGATGGTGGCCTCGTCAAGGTCTTCGACGTCCTTGGGGCGGCCTTCCTCGTCCTGCACCATCGCTTCGAGTTCGTCCAGATGGGTTCGAACGCCTGCGGTGTCGTCGTCGCTCAACTTGTCGCCGGCCTCGTCGAGGGTTCGGCGGGTTTGGTAGACGATTTGGTCGGCGGTGTTGCGCAGTTCGACCTTGGTCTTCCTGGTACGGTCGGCTTCTGCGAATTCTTCCGCCTCGGCAATCTTGGCTTTGATCTCGTCCTCGCTGAGGGAGGTCTGGGATTCGATTTGGATGGATTGCTCCTTTCCAGTGCCGAGGTCCTTCGCGCTGACGTTGACGATGCCGTTGGCGTCGATGTCGAAGGTCACCTCGATCTGCGGCATTCCGCGGGGTGCTGGTGGCAAACCCACGAGGTGGAACTGGCCCAGCGTGACGTTGTCCTTGGCGAATTCACGCTCACCTTGGAGCACGTGAATTTCCACGGCCGGCTGATTGTCGGTCGCGGTGGAGAAGGTTTCTGAGCGCCGGGTTGGAATGGTGGTGTTTCGCTCGATCATCGTGGTGGTCACGCCGCCAAGGGTTTCAATGCCCAAGGTGAGCGGAGTCACGTCGAGCAACAACACGTCAGAGACGCCCTGATCACCGGCGATGATGCCGGCCTGAAGGGCCGCACCGAGGGCCACGGCCTCGTCAGGGTTGATGCCCTTGTAGGGGGACTTGCCAGTTTCCTTCTCGATGGCTTCCTGCACCGCAGGAATGCGCGTCGAGCCACCCACGAGGATGATCTTGTCGATTTCTCCGGCCTTGAGGCCGGCGTCCTTGATCGCTTGCCGGGTGGGCGCCATCGTCTTCTCGACGAGTCCAGCGGTGAGTTGTTCGAAGGTGCTTCGTGCAAGGCTCATGTCCAGGTGCTCAGGGTTGCCGTCACGCATGGTGATGAAGGGCAGGCTGATCTGGGTTTGCTGGGTGCCAGAGAGTTCAATTTTGGCCTTTTCAGCGGCCTCCTTGAGGCGCGTCATGGCTTGCGTGTCGCCCGACAGATCGATGCCGGTGGTCTTCTTGAATTCAGCAAGCAGCCATTCGATGACCGTCTCGTCAAAGTCGTCACCGCCAAGCAGGTTGTTGCCGGCCGTGGCCTTGACTTCGATTTGGGGTTGGCCGTCCACGTCGTAGATTTCCAGCACGGAGACGTCGAAGGTCCCGCCACCAAGGTCGTAGACGAGGATGGTTTGGTCGACGTCCTTGTCGACCCCGTACGCCAACGCGGCGGCCGTGGGTTCGTTGATGATGCGAAGCACCTCAAGGCCAGCGATGCGTCCTGCGTCCCTGGTTGCCTTGCGCTGTGCGTCGGTGAAATATGCGGGGCAGGTGATGACGGCCTTGGTCACCTCGTGGCCAAGGTAAGCCTCTGCGTCAGCCTTCAACTTCTGCAGGATGAACGCACTGACCTCTTGTGGGGTGTAGGTGGCGTCATCGACCCCGGTGGACCAATCGGTGCCCATGTGCCGTTTGACCGAGATCATGGTGCGCTCGGGGTTGGTGACCGCTTGACGCTTCGCTGTGACGCCGACGAGGCGCTCACCACCGTCTTTTGCAAAAGCCACGACGGAGGGCGTGGTTCGGGCCCCTTCCGCGTTGGTGATCACCACCGCTTCGCCGTTCTCAATGGTAGCGACGCAGCTGTTCGTTGTTCCAAGGTCAATGCCGATTACGTTGCTCATGTGTGTTCCTCCAAAGGTGTTCAAAGAATGGGGATGCCGCCGTCGTCTTCGTCGTCGTCATCGTCGGCCAAATCGATGGCGATGCTGCCGTCCTCGACGATGGGCTGCTCGTCGTCGTAGCCTTCGTCGATGTCCTCGTCAGAGGGCGTCTCGTCAAGGGGCACCAAGCGGAGGGTGATGTCGAGGATGCCGTTGTTCAGCGTCCAATCGACGACGTCTTCGCAGCGGTGAGGCAAGGAGACCCTTGCCACTGGAGTGATTTGGGTGCGTCGCAACACCTCGATTTGTTGCCCTCGCTCCACCAGAGCAAGTTCCACTTGATCTTCGGTGAGGTCGGCCTTTCGGGCCACATCGAGGGTGATGATCATGTTCCAATCCTCGAGGAACACGTCGCTTGGGGGCAGGACGATGTCAGGGTCGTTGTTCAGGACCTCGTCGTCCACTTCGACTTGCTTTGCGTCGACGGTCACGTCGAGTCCAAGGCCGCGCATCAGGTCCTCAAGCCCACCGCCGTTCTGGAACAGCCGGCCAAGTTCCTCCATGTCGAGGTTGAACCGCACGTCTCCGTTGGCCTTCTCAAGGTCCAAGCCCATGTTTTCGAGGTGCTTTCGGAACAGGTCCATCATTCGGTCGAGGTCGTCCCGATCGAACTCGATTCCAAAGGTGGCCAGCATCTGCAACAGCTGCTCCATGAGCCGCTCTTCCCAATCGTCGCCGTCCGCCATATGCTCGCCTCAGTAGTGAACCTCAGGTTACATAGTGGCGTCAGCGTCGGGGTATTTCAAGGTATGGCGCACGAAGTCCGTGGCCGCGTGGTCAAGTTCATGGGTTGAACCCGAAGTCCAGCACCTGATGAGCACGGCGGCCGTACAGCACGATGCCCTCCAACGCCTTCACGCCATTCGTTCGCGGCAAGGTAAGTCCGGAACTCCCGGGCTCGATGACGCGACCATCGTGCGCTTTGTTGACCGTGATGCTCGCCTGCTCCAGGCAATCGGAGAAGCTGAACAGCGGCTCGATACGCTCGTGGACGAACTTGGGGAGAACGCGGTCTTCGGAGACGAAGGCGACCTTGTGCGTGACCTGCAATCTGGCTTCGTGAATTTCTACGCCGCACCGACGGTCAACCCGTACGTCGCGCTTGCAGCCCGTGGTCCGTGGATCGTGACGGCCCATGGCGCCGTGCTTCACGACAACGGCGGCTACGGCATGCTCGGTGCAGGCCATGGACCTCAGGACGTCATCGACGCCATGGCCGGGAACCACGTCATGGCCAACGTGATGACGCCCTCGTTCAGCCAGCATCGATTCATCCAACGCTTGCGCCGAGAGATTGGGCACAGCCGGGAAGACGGCTGCCCCTTCGACCGCTTCATTTGCATGAACTCGGGTTCGGAAGGCATGACGGTGGGGATGCGCATCTGCGACGTCAACGCCCTCCACATGACGGGCCCCGGTGGTCGCCATGAAGGGAAACCCACCCGGATGCTGGCCATCGAACGGGCCTTCCACGGCCGAACCGACCGCCCTGCCCAAATTTCCCACTCCTGCAAAGACGGTTACGATCGAAACCTGAACACCTTCCAAGGCAGGGAGAACCTTGCCCTGATTCCCGCCAACGACGTGGACGCGCTCCGAGCTGCCTTTGCACAAGCCGACGCCGAGGGCGTGTTCATCGAATTGCTCGCCATCGAACCCGTCCAGGGCGAAGGTGCACCGGGTGTCTGCGTTGAACGAGCCTTCTACGACGAAGCCCGTCGCCTGACCCGCGAACACGGCAGCATGCTCGTGGTCGATTCCGTGCAGGCCGGCCTCCGCGGTCAAGGATGCTTGAGCATCGTCGATTACGAAGGCTTCCAAGACGCAGAAGCCCCCGACATGGAGGCCTGGTCGAAAGCCATCAATGCAGGCCAATTCCCGCTTTCGGTGGTCGGAATGACCGCAGAAGTTGCTGACATGTACGTCACTGGAATCTACGGCAACACGATGACCACGAACCCCCGCGCGCTCGAAACCGCCATTGCGGTGCTCGACCGCATCACGCCGGAGTTGCGCGACAACATCCGTGCACGTGGCAAAGAATTGGTCGCGGGGTTGGAAGGGGTCATGGCCGACCATCCCGATGCCGTTCTTTCCGTGCAGGGCACGGGGCTGCTGGTATGCGCCGAACTGGATCCCGAGCGCTTCCCCGTGGTCGGGGACGAGAAGGTCGAGATGTGGTGCCGTCGACACGGTCTGGGCATCATCCACGGTGGACGAAACGCGTTGCGGTATACCCCTCACTTTGGATTGACCAGCGAAGAGGTCAGCCTCGTCGTTGACATGACCAGGAAGGTCATCGAGCACTTCAGCGCCGCGTGAAGCGGCTCTGCCCTCACGCGTCTGTGATCAGGTGGTGCAGGGTTCGGACGTGAACCCCGGTTGCACCGTGCTTCACCGTCGCGTTGGTCTTGGCGCCCCAGAAGGTGCCGGCGATGTCCATGTGTGCCCAAGGAATCTGTTCCTCGTCGTCGCCTTTGCCGCGGCTTGGGACGAACTGCTTCAGGAACGCGGCGGCGGTGTTGGCGCCGCCCCAGCGGCCGGCCCCGAGGTTGCGGGTGTCGGCGATCTTCGAATCGGTCATCTCCTTCTCGAAGGCAGGCAAGAGCGGCATTGGCCAAGCGAGTTCGCCCACCGCGTTCCCGGCATCATGAATGCGGGACCGCAGGTCGTCATCGTTGGACCACAGTCCAGTGGCCTCGTGGCCGAGGGCCACGACGCACGCTCCGGTCAGGGTGGCGAGGTCGATGATGTACTCCGGGTCGTATTCGCCGGCCTTCCATAGGCCGTCGGACAGCACCAAGCGTCCTTCTGCGTCGGTGTTCAGCACCTCGATGGTCTTGCCAGAGTAAGTGCGAATCACGTCGCCGGGTCGCTGCGCATTGGCTGCGGGCATGTTTTCGGCCATGCAGGCGATGCCCGTGACCTTGCCTTCCCAGCCGGTTTCGACCAGCGCATGCATGAGGCCAAACACGACGGCAGAACCGCCCATGTCGTACTTCATTTCGTCCATCGACGGGCTCGGCTTGATCGAGATGCCACCGGTGTCGAAGGTGATGCCCTTGCCGACGATGACCGGTGCTCGACCGGCCACTTCTGCGTTCAGTTCGAAGATGACCATGCAAGGCTTGCGTGACGAACCCATGCCGACGGCCACCAAACCGCCCATGCCACGTTCGAGGGCTTCCTCGTAGGTGATGACGGAGACGTTCAGGCGGTCCGACTGTTCGGCGAACTCCATCGCTTGACGGGCGTAGGCCATCGGGTAGAGGTCGTTGGGCGGACAGTTGCCCAGGTCACGGGCTCGGTGGACGCCCTTCACGACGCCAGCCATGCGCTCCACCACGGTCGCGAGCGGCCCGGTGTCTTCGTCTTCGCACGCGAATCGGACGACGGCTTCAGCGTCGTCGTCCTCGTCTTCGTCGTCCTTGGTGATGTACACGTCGTAACTGTAGTCGCGGAGCATCATGCCCTCTGCCATGGCCGCCAGGTCGTGCATGTCGCCGTCTTCGGCCGCGACGGTGAATTCCTTGCCGTGGCTGGGCTTCATGGCCGCGGTGACCTTGGCTCCGATCTCGCGCCAGACGTCCTGGTCGAGGTCCTTGGACTTGCCAAGCCCCACGAGGAGGGCTCGTCCTTCACCGGTGCCGACGAGGGCAAGGATTTCCCCCTTCTTGCCCTTGAAGTCGCCATCGCTGAGGGCGTTGGCGATCTGCGACTTGAGCGCAGAGGGCACGCCGGTGAGGCTGGCGTCGGCGACGTCGTCGCCTTGTGTGAGCGGAAGGATGAGGGTGCCGTGAAGCGTGTTGCTCGGGCTGATTTCAATGCGCATGTGGATTCCCGGTTGTGGACCGAGGGGGGGCACTTCAATCCTCGTGCGCCTCGGTGTTGCCGTCCGTCCTGCGGTTTCGACCCTCGGCGACCAAGGCGGCGAGGAGGGACACCACCAACAGCGGTGCAGCACCGACCGGCATGGCATCGCCCGCGTCGGCACCGGTCTCGTCAATGGCTTCCGTGGGGATGCTCTCGTTGACCCACGTGGACGCGTCGATGACCCGCTTTTGGTAGTTCAAATTCCACGAGCCTTCGCTGACCAAACGGCTCCCGTCAAAGGGAAGTTCAACCGTCTTTGAGGTGGTTGCGTTGACGTTGAACAAGTCTGAAGCCCACACAACACTCCCATCGGCGAGCCTGTACTCGAGCGAGGCGTTGGTGGTGCTGGCATATCCGTGGTTGGTCACGTCGAGCGTGACGGCGTCACGGCTCACGTCAAGGGCGTTCACGTCAAGGCGAGCCCGCCAATACCAGACGTTGTTGATCAGGAACCGCATGACGTCGAGTTCTTCGGCCAGACGGTCGTGGAGCGATTCGAAGCTTCCAGGGACAAATTGCTCGTCGTCGGTTTCGAAGGTGAAGGTCGGGAACCCCATCACGCCGTACCCGTAATCGCGGCTTGTTCCACAATTTGGATAGAGGCCCTGGTTTGCGTTCTGAATCGGGATGTCCGACACCGTGGCGTGAACGTCTTCCCGGATGCCCCAGAACAACTCCCAGTCGGGGGGCTGTTCGGCCCACTTCCCCCATGGGTACAGCATGATCCACACACCGGTGTGCATGGTGACGTAGAGGTCGGCGTCGGTGACGTAGGCGTTCATGTAATCCGAATTGTGCATGGTTTCGGATTCGCTGAAGGCGCTGCTTCCTGGTTGGGTGGTGGGGCACGTGTTCCAGTAATGGTCGTAATTTCGGTTGAGGTCCACCTGGTTGATGTTCCACCGTGTGTCGATGTCGTTGCCGTCTGGATTGAGCATGATGAGGATGTGCAATTCCGTGTGCTGGAGCACATCGATGGCTTCCTGGTTTCCTGCCGCCCATTCGTTGATGTAGAATTTCGCCGTCAGGTACGCCAAGGCCGTCCCGAGGTATTCGTTGCCGTGGTGACCGCCGTCGATGTAGACAATTTCCTTTGCCGATCCGTTTGGCTTGGTGTCCATCGACCAATCCGACAGCCGAACCACCCAGAGCGTTCGACCGAGCTCCGAATCACCCACGTCCATCAGATCCACGATGTCGGGGTGGTCGTCGGCCCATCCGTTGACCTC
>DUHJ01000036.1 GCA_013330925.1 Candidatus Poseidoniaceae archaeon
AATCACGCATCGCCGTCACCTCCGAGCCGGCGCGTCTTGCGGGAAGAACGCCTGCGACGACGCGGCGTTTCAACGGTCGCCGCGCCGGTGGGGGCATCAGGTTGAGGGGTGAAGAGGCGGGCGTGAGCGCCGTCCACGTCAAACGCTTGCTGAGGACGAACCGCTGCCTTTTGGAGGCCCTTCACCTTGGGCACCTCGACCGTGCTGGGCTCGGGCGCAAAGCGCCGGGCCAACCGGAGCGAGTCCCATGCTTGACGGCGCTTCATGGCGTCAGACGAGGGGACCTCAGGCCACGATTCCGGGCGAGCCAACGGAGGCCGGTTGGCCTTCTCCGTCATGGCGGGAAGGTTGCGTACCTTGGCCAGGCCAAGCGGTTTGGGTGAGCGCGCGACAGGCAAAGACGCGGCCGACTCGGGAGCGTTTCGCACCAGGTCCGCGGTGGCGTCACCGCCGCGTCCCTCTGCGGGCCATACCGCGTCTCGTGATTCGCCCATCGGAGGCTGGAATTTTGGTACCCGAGTCGCGCGGTGCGGTGCGGGCTTGCGGGCTCGAACACGTTGGGCGCGTCGGGGTTTTCGGGGGATGACCGGCGAGGGTTCCACGACCGATTCAACCTCGGGTTCAAGCTCGGCCTCAGGCTCGTCGTCCACCTCGGGTTCTGGCTCAACCACTTGAACATCGACCGTTTCGATGTCCTCCACGTGATCGTCCACGTCGTCGTCGATGCCCGGGGCAAACCGCTCGCGCGTCTGCGCCACGGCGTCGGCGTCGAAGCCGCTTAGCGCGCGCAGGCTTCGTTCGTCGCTCGCCAAGGCCGCGACATCCTCGACGTCCATGGGTGCACCGTAGTGGGTAAAGCGGGTCAATTCAGCCGTGGTCAGCACCTCTTCAGCAATGTGAATCAGGTGAACGGCGCCATGTTCCCGACCATGATCCAGCAGGTCCGCAAAGGACGAGGCCGCGACTTCAGGCCCCATCACGACCGACAGGAGGTGCACGTCCACGCTGACGATGAGCATGGGCCTGTCGTCAAGCGCCGCTTCAGGGAGGTTCAGCGCCCCTTCGTGAATCCACAGGTGGTGGACACCTTCTGGGACGTCCTCGCCCCGTCGAACGATCATGACGCTGCATCCGCCTGCAGCCGCCCATGCACGGGACATGGCGGCAAGGGCCTCGGGCGTTGATGCGTGCACCAAGCGCACGCTGCCCGGTGAGAGGTCCACGTGGTCCACCCGAATTCGTGCACGGGTTCGGTCCACGGAGGCACGGATCTCCTCTGGGGCGCGAACGGTGGGAGCCATCGTTGGAAGCCGTGGGGCCCGGGCGCGACGAGGGGCCGGGATGCGCCCTTCCCACCAGCGGACGTCGTCGTGTTCGACGTGGTTCGAAAATCGGCTCCCTTCATGGACGGCCAAGGCTTCTTGCACCAACGAACCGGGAAGATGGTGCACCTCGACTTCCGTGGTGCCCGAGCGAAGCATCTCTCGGAACGGGGCCAAGGCCACCTCGCCCACGACGGTTCCATCGTCGTCCTGAATCAAGGCCCCGATGGGTGCGCCTGCGGCGAGGGCCAACACGCCCGTTGCGCCGTCGTCAGACCGGGCCACAAAGCCGCCGCTGAGACCGAGGGTGGCGGCATCGGCGAGCATCACTTCGAGCACTTCAGCGCCTCCGCGCCGAACCTCGAGCACCTCACCGCGCGGCCAATCCACCATCTTGCTCCTCAGTTCACCGACCATGACGGCGTTTGAAGGTCACGTCGTTCGCGAGGCCTTGCACGGGAGTTTATTCCCCGACCCACCAAGGCCACCGCATGGGCGACGTGCCTTCCCCGTTGACGGGCGAAGAGGCCGAGCACTTCGTTGACGGCCAACGGGAGTTTGACGGAGGCCGTTGGTGGGAAGCCCACGAGTGCTGGGAAGAAGCGTGGGTGGCCATGAAGGCAAGAGAAGCACCACCACGTGAGGTCCTGTTGCTTCAGGGCCTGATCCAGTGCGCCGCGTTGCTCTACAACCACCGACGTGGCACGACCCGGGGGGTTCGAAACCAGTGGGCAAAGCTCCAACCAAAACTGGCGGGGTTTGACCAGGCATGGGGCGTGGACGTTCGGGCCTTGTTGGCCCTTGTCGAGCCTTTCGCCCTCGATGCGGAGACCTGCGCCATGCCTCAAGAAGGGCTGCGCCTTCCCATGCTCAGGGGGCACAGCGATGAGTGAACTCCCAACGGGTTTCCTTCCGCTCGGCACCACCGAAGTGGGTGATGAGGTTGCACAAATGGCGACGTGGACCTTCCGCGCGGCCACAAGCCTAGGAGCACTGGGCGTGGTGCTCAGCCTGGGGTTCAACCTGGTGCTGATTCCGAGCGTCGTCGCCTTGCTTGTGGGAGGCCTTGCATGGCGTCGCGCTCGCGTTCTCCGTGACCTCCCGTTTGCCGTCAACGCAAACCATCCGTGGATCCTCGACCAAGCGATGGGAAAGGCCGAGGTGGCCGTTCGAGCGGCGGATGATCGCTGGGTCGTCTTGGGCGACCTCCGATTGAAACTCCACACCGACCCCTTGCTGGGCGACCCCCTGCTGGTCGAAGCCAACGAACCGTGGGACACCGTGGTCAGGTGGCCACAGGCATCTCCGGCCCGCTTGCAACGGTGGTTGGTGGTCGGCAACACAGCCCTCGCCCTTCGTGATGCGGTGAACGGCCATGACGAAGAGGCCGAAGAACAACGGCGACGTGCTGCGAACGACACCGATTTGCTGGACCGCCAATGGCCGGAAGAAGAGGACACGATGGAAGAGGGATTGGCCCTCACCCGTTGGCTTGAATCCGCTCGCCCGAAGAAGTGATGAGATGGCCATGTGGCCTTCTTTTCGGTCCTTCATGTTCATAATCTCATCAGAAAACCAGCGTCCCATGTCAGGGGCCGAATGGCGGGCAGGTTTGGACCACCTCGGCCCAAAACAAGCCGAGTTGTTGCTCGGCACGTCCCTCTCACGGCGTTTCGCCAGCTTGCCCATGTGGCTCAACCACCCGGCCAACGTCGCCGGATTCTACGGCATCCTCGTGGCCCTCGCGCTGCTCCTGCCGTACCGTGTGTCCTACGGTGATGCAATCTGGTGGCCCACGTGGATCTTCCATGCCTCCCTGCTCATCGCGTCGTGCATGCTGCTGGGTTTTGCATCGCTCATCATCGCCCGTTTCTCAAAGCGCGCACCCGTGGCACCGCCTCGAACGGTGTTGTACGCCATGCCCTTCGTGGGCCTTGCCGTGCTAGGAGGGAACATCACGGGACTGTTCTCCTTGCCACCTGCCCCGGTGTGGTTCCTCCTCCTGCTCCCTGGGCCGCTCTACGTTCACCTGAGTTGGGCCCCACGGTGGCGCATGCTGTGCCGGCTCGAAGACGGGAAAGACCCCTTCGAAGACATCGACATCGAACCCGTTGAGACGGAAACGGACATGGAGGCCATCGTCGAGGACGACGGCGACCTCAAGGACGTGCTGGACACCATCCTCTCCGAAGAGGAATGAGCCTCAGATCAAGCCCAAATCGGCGCCGACGCGCTCGAAGATACGGAGCACCTCGTCCAAATCGTCTCGCGTCAAACCTGCGGACATCTGCGTGCGGACGCGGGCTTTGTCCCGTGCCACCATGGGGAAGACGATGGCTCCGGCCATGACCCCTTCCGCACCGAGGGCGTTGGAGAGGGCTTTGGCGGTCTTGGATGGACCGCACATCACGGGGATGATGGGCGTTTCAGACACCCCGGTGTCAAAGCCAAGGCTCTGCAATTCGTTGCGGAAATATGCGGTGTTGTCCCACAGGCGTTGATGATGTTCAGGTTCCTCTTGGAGGACCTGAATGGCGGCCCGCTGAGCGGCGGCAACCCCTGGGGGCTGAGAGCCGGAGAGCAGCCATGAACGGGAGTGGTTGAGGGCGTGTTGGCGGCTCAATTCCGAACCCGCCATGATGCCTCCTTGCACGCCAAGGGCCTTGGAGAACGAACCGATTTCGAATTCGACCTTGCCGTGGACGTTGAAGTGGTCCACAATGCCGCGGCCTCCTTCGCCAAGGACCCCTTCACCGTGGCAATCGTCCACCATGATCATGGCGTCGTATTCCTCGGCCAACGCCACGATGTCGCCAAGCGGTGCGATGTCGCCGTCCATCGAAAAGACACCGTCCGTGATGATGAGTTTGCGCTCTGCGTTCTTGTTGGCGATGAGCACTTCCTCAAGCGCGCCCATGTCGTTGTGCGCGTAGACGGCGCGGCTTGCCTTGGTCAAACGGACGCCGTCGATGATCGACCCGTGGTTCAGTTCGTCGCTGATGATGAGGTCCTCTGACCCGCGGACGAGGCTTGGAATCAGGCCGACGTTGGCGGTGTATCCCGCCGAATAGATCAGCGCGGCCTCGGCTCGCTTGAAGGAAGCCACTTCCTTCTCCGCCTCCAAGTGAAGGTCCATGGTGCCGGCGATGGCGCGAACGGAGCCGCTTCCTGCGCCGTAGGTCTTGGTGGCTTCAACGGCCGCGTCCACCACCTTGGGGTGCGTGGTGAGGTTGAGGTAGTTGTTCGCTGACAGCATGATGGTCGGGCGACCGTTCATCTGGCATCGAGGCACGCTTGGGCCCTCGAGGGTGGGAGGCTCCCACAACAGCGAACGCTCCTCGAGCTCATCGTACCTGGCCTGCATCCACGAAAGGTCACCCGGCATCTCAATCCCGGTTGGGCCTGTTCGCTCGGGTTCTTGAGCATCCCGCAGGCCCCACGCTGGCTCGGGGCACGGCTTGAAGAGGGGGAGGCACGCCGCCGGGGCGTGGACCTCTCCGGTGAAGTGGGCAGCGGCCTCGGTCGTGCGCAGGTGTTCATGGCCCAGCCGCACTATCAGGACCAATTCAGGGCCTTGCTGGGTGCAACGGCATGGCCAGGAACCCTCAACGTCACGGTCGAAGGCAACGACCTTGTGGAATACATCGCCTTGAGGCAAGCGGCTGGACTCGACACCCTTGACGTCGACGATGCGGTACGTGAAGCCGCCAAGGGCGTCGACACCTCGAAGTTCCCCCTTCACCGCATCCGCGGTTTCCTTCGGGACGGGGTGTCCTTCGGCGGTGCGAGCGCCTTCCTTGCCACGATGTCCTCAGACGGTGAATCCGTGGCGTGTGCAGTGTTGATCCCCGACTTGACGCGCCACATCGACGTCGTCGAATTGATCTCCACCGAATTCCTTCGTGAGCGCCTTGGGTTGGAGGACGGAGACCGCGTGACGCTGACCTTGTCCTCGTCATGACCAGTGCAACCGGCCGAGCGCCGACCATTCGTGGTGGAGCAGGGCCTCGATTTCCGAGGAGGCGGCCGCGCTCCATCGCCGACGCATCGTCCGTTCTGCACCTTCAGCGCGCGTCGGCGGCGCCTGCCAGGTCATGGTTCGCTCTGGCGAGGGCGTGACGGGAAGATCCTCCCATACCACGTCCCAAAGGACGAGCCATTCTGCAGGTGCCACACCAAAGTCAACGGCCACCTCTGGCCGATGAAGGGCTTCGTGGACCTCGTCGTACGTCAGCCGGCCAAGTTCGAGGCTGTGCACCGCCATGGCGATGCGTCGGACCTGATTCCAAAGGAAGGAATGCCCGACGATTTCGAAGCCCACCGTTCGACCTCCAACCGTCCAAGGCGTCGCCGAGAGGACGGTCCGCATCGGGTTCTTGCCTTCCTCCATTCGAGCAAAATTCCGAACGTCGTGGGTGCCGACAAAGAGGTCCAAGTGGCGCTGGAAGCGTTCCGGGTCCTCCGCCCACCATCCTTCCATCCCTTCCAGTCTGTACCGGTAGACGCGGTGGTCGGCCAACCTCGGATTCCAACCGGGAGAAACCTCGGTGGCATCGAGCACCGCCAGATGGTCGGGGAGACGATCGGCCATGGCCCGAACCAACTTCCGGTCACCGATTTTCTCGTAGAGGCTGCGCTCGAGGGTCAACAGGCCGCCGTTTCGTCGGACGTTGACCCCGGCATCCGTTCGGCTTCCGAGGATCATCGTGTGCGCGTCGTCCTTCCACCATCCCAAGGACCGCAGCACCCGCTGGAGTTCACCTTGAACGGTGATCACGTCAGGCTGGATTTGACTGCCATGAAAGGCGTCGCCAAGGTAGCCGACGCGGAGGGCAAGATGGACGAGTTCGCCCATCGTCAAACAC
>DUHJ01000196.1 GCA_013330925.1 Candidatus Poseidoniaceae archaeon
CGGCCAGAAGTTCCGCCACGTGGGCGGGACTGGAGCCGGTCCGGCTTGTTTTGGATGTGCCTTGGGCTTTGGCAGCGAGCAGGAAATGGGCCTCCCACAAGAGCACGTGTTTGGTGGCGCCGGTGAACCGAAGGGCGCCAACGCGGATCAGGATGGTGAGTTGTTCGAGGGACGGAGCTACGCGCTCGACGAGGTTGATCAGGGAGGCGAAGGGACCTCCTTCGGCTCGGGCCTGTTCGAGGGCGGCGATGGTGGCGTGGTTGAGGTCCTTGACGAGGTTGAAGCCGAGGGTGAGGGTTTGGGATGTGGGGTCGGCGACGGCCAAGGCGCCCACGGTGTTGACGCACGGAGCCTCGATGCGGGCGCCGAGCATGCGGGCTTCATGCACGTAGAATTCGGTCCGGTAGAATCCCCCGAAGTTGTTGATGCAGGCGCACATGTATTCGATGGGGAAGTG
This sequence comes from Candidatus Poseidoniaceae archaeon, assembly GCA_013330925.1. GTDB lineage: Archaea > Thermoplasmatota > Poseidoniia > Poseidoniales > Poseidoniaceae > MGIIa-L3 > MGIIa-L3 sp11892u. Next base: position 458 of record DUHJ01000196.1, read on the forward strand.
GACCTTGAGGAACAGGCTCTGGTAGCTCTCGACCGCATACGAGGCGGAGTGGCCCTTGGCGAAGGCGTAGCCGGCGAAGCTTTCCATTTGGCGCCACACCTCGCGGACCATGTCGGGCGCGTGGCCTTTCGTCACGGCCTTGGTGTGGAAGGCGTCGCGGGCACGGTCGAACTCCTCCCGCGACCGAAACTTCCCGCTCATGCCGCGCCGCAACACGTCGGCCTCTCCGAGATCGAGGCCTGCGAACCGGTGCGCCACCTTGATCACGTCCTCTTGGTACACCATGACCCCGTATGTCTCGGGCATGAGGTGGAGCAGAACGGGATGGGCGTCGGCGCGTTTGGCCGGGTCGCGGTGCCGTTCGATGTACGCCTGCATCATCCCGCTTCGGGCCACCCCAGGCCGAATCACCGAGCTCGCCGCCACCAGCCCCAGGTAGTCGTCGACCTGCAGTTTGCGCATGAGCATCCTCATGGCGGGCGACTCCACGTAGAAGCACCCGGTGGCGCGGGCCTCTCGAAGCATGGCGCGCACGCCCTCGTCCGCCTTGAACCGCCGCATGTCGTGGATGTCAATCTCTGCGGCGGTTTTTGGATCCCGGGCGCGCACCATCTCCAGCGCGTCCTTGATTTTGCCGAGCCCGCGCTGGCTCAGGATGTCAAACTTGTGCAGCCCCACATCTTCGGCGACCACCATGTCAAACATGACCGTCGGAAGTCCCTTGGGCGGCATGAACAGCGCCCCGTACCGATGGATGTTGTCATGGGCGATGAGCACCCCACACGCATGCAGGGTCAAGCTGCTGGGGAAGTCGCGAATCACTGCCGCGTACTTCAACACCACAGTTTCCATCTCGCCCAACCGGCTGGGGTTGAACTTGCCGGCGCAGAGGGCGTCGATTTCGTGTTTGGGCAGCCCCATGACCTTGCCCAACTCCCGCACGGCTGCGCGGTACTGAAAGGTGTTGTAGGCGGCGAGCAACGCCACGTTGGGGAAGCGCTGGAACATGTACGCCACCACGTCGTCGCGGTCCGTCCACGAAAAGTCGATGTCAAAGTCGGGCGGGTTGGTCCGGTAGAGGTTGAGGAAGCGCTCGAAGTAGAGGTCGAGCTCAATGGGGTCGACGTCTGTGATACGCAGCAGGTATGCGACGAGGCTGTTGGCGCCGCTGCCGCGTCCCACATGAAAATACCCCTTGCTTCGGGCGTAGCTCGTGATGTCCCAGTTGATGAGGAAGTAGGCCAGGAATCCTTGCTTTCGGATCAAGCCAATCTCGTGTTCCATCCGCTCCAGCACGGCGTCGTCGTGGTCCGGATAGCGGTAGGCCAAACCCTCGGCACACAGCGCCCGCACCAGCGCCTCATCCTCGTCTTCACTTTCCGTGTAGGTGTGCGGGTTGTTGTGCAGGCACCCCTCGGGCGGCTCGGGCAGGTCCATCGAGCACCCGGCCAGGAGGTCTTCGGCCCGCGCCACCAGTTCCGGCATCTCGGCGTACGCTTTCCGCAGTTCGTCCGGGGCACGAAAACAGTCCCGCGGGTCGCCACATTCCGCGGCATCGAGGCGGCTCAGGAGCGTGTTGTGGTCGATGGCCCGCAACAGCCGGTGCGTGTTCCAATCCCTTTTGCAGGTGAACGTGGCGGTCGACAGCGCTAGGAGCCTCGGCCCCAGCGTGGGATCGCAATCGGCCCGCGCGAGGCGCACCGCAGGCACTTCCCAGGCCTGGACCCCCACCCATTCGTCCGTGCCGAGGGCCTCTGCTTCGTCATGATCGTTCAAGCCCCCGTCGCACGCCGTGCGCCACGAGGACCAGGGGTAGATTGCCGCCACGCCGGCGGCGCGGACGGCCTCGGGCAATCGCGCGGGAAAGGGTGTTCCGGCCAGATTCAGTTCAGAATACCATCGGCACAAGGCTTCGTACCCGGCGGCGTGCCGGGCCAGGGCCACAAACCGCCGCGCGTTGCCGTTCCGCACATCGATGCCGAGCGCCGGCGCCACCCCAAACCGTTCCGCCCGCCGCACAAAATCCCAGTTCGCGGACGTCGTCCCCACGTCCGTCAACGCCATGCGCGTCACGCCCGCGGCCTGGGCCCACGACAACATGTCGTCGACGGACAGGACGCCGTAGCGCAGGCTGAATCGGCTGTGGGTGTTCAGGTACACGGTTCAGGAAAGGGGCGTGGAACGACCGGAGAGAACGGTCAGTCAAACAACGAGCCTTGGCGGCCCCATGTGCTGCGATGCGGTTCGGCGGCCAAGTCCGAGGGCGGGGTGGCCCCCCGGGACGTGTCGGAGGCTTCGGCGGCGCGACGGCTTCGGGACTGCGACTCCTTCATCCCAAACACCTCGAGGGTTGAATGAATTTCGTGGGTAAACTCCGGCCAAATCCGCAGCCCTACCGGTTCCAGCAGGCCTGAGCCGTTGCGGCGCGGGTCGCGGATGGCGGGCGAGATGGGGTAGGCGTTGAAGCGTTTGGCGTTCCAGGTGCGGAGCATCGAGGTGATGTCGCCGAGGGGCGTCTCGGGGTTGAGCCATTCGCGTTCCCGGTCCGGGTCGAGGATCACCGGCGCGCGGTGGTGCCCGATGGCTTGGGTCAGGGGGTTGGAGACCGTGGTCAGGACCGCAAAAGAGCGGAGGAGTTCGCCCGACGACGGGTCGCACCATTCGTCCCAAATCCCGGCCAGGGCGAACGGACGCTGCCCGTCGCGCGGGTAGATCACGTACGGCTTGGACAGCTTCTCGCGCTCGGGCCCTTCGATGAACGCGTCGGCCACGACGAGGCAGCGTTGCGACCGAATCGCCTTCCGAAACATCGGTTTGTCGAGGATGCCCATCGCCCCGGTGTAGCTGGGGTCGTTGACGGCGTTTCGGTCGCCCTCCGCCCGTGCATTGATCATGTAGTACTGCTTCTTCGCCCATCCCGGCGTGAACCCAAATTGCATGAGCTGGACCTCTCCCGGCTTGTCGCTCGCGACCACAGGTGCGCGGTCGCCGTGGCTGACGTTGGCGTTGGACGCCCAGGGCGTGGGTGCCTTCACGTTGAAGCGCTGTTCAACGGTTTGGATGGAGGAGACGGTGACGTAACGGCCGCACATGGATCAGGGGGTTGATGGAAGGTAAAACGAACAAGGGGAAGAGGACCGCGTTGGGCGTCGCTCGGGTCGTGGGACCGGGGGTCGGTCACTGGTGCCGGTGGGCGAGGAGCGGAGGTGGGCCGCCGTTGAAGGGGTTGGTGCGGCCGATGGTTCGGGCTTCGAGGCCGGCGGCGCGCACCACACTTCGGTCGCCGTACTGCACGCGGATGCGGTCGAGGGCTTGGTAGAGCTTGACGCGCTCTTCGGTGTCGTCGAACAGGTTGATTTGGCATCCGCCGCCCACCAGATGGCTGTAGCGCACGCCGATGAGCCGCACGCGCACGCGTTTGTCGAGCAGTTGTTCGAGCAGGTCTTTGGCGATGGGCACGAGTTGGTGGTCCGCGGCGGTGTAGGGAATGCGTCGCTGCATGCTCTTGGTCGAGAAGTCGGCGTAGCGCACCTTGACCGTCACGCAGGCGGTGAGCTTGTCGCCGCGACGCAGTTGGAAGGCCAGGTTTTCCGCCATGGCGAGCATGATTGCGTGCAGTTTGTCGCCGTCGGTGGTGTCCTTGGCAAAGGTGCGTTCGGTCGAAATCGATTTGCGCTCGTTGTAGGCGACGACCGGCGCGTCATCCAGTCCTTGGGCCTTCTTCCAAATCGCCACCCCATTTTTCCCAAGCACTTGCTGGATGAGCTCCACCGGCATGTCTTGCAGCGTGCGAATCGTGGAGATGCCGAGGTTGCGCAGCGTACGGTAGGTTTCCGCGCCGACCATGGGGATTTTCCGGACCGAGAGGGGGGCCAAAAAATGCCGCTCCGTCCCCCGGCTCACGTGCCGGGCGTTGTTGGGTTTCGCCTCTCCCGTCGCCACTTTCGCCACGGTCTTGCTGGTGCTGAGCCCCACGGAAATGGGCAAGCCGGACTCGCGGATCACGCGCTCCCGGAGCTCGCGGGAGAATTGCCAGCACCCAAAGAACCGGTCCATCCCGCTGAGGTCCGCGTAGAATTCGTCGATGGAACTTTTTTCACAGACCGGCACGGCCTCCCGCACGATCTCCGTCACGATCTCCGACTGCTTGGAGTAGGCCATCGAGTTCCCCCGAATCACCACCGCTTCTGGGCACATCGCCCGTGCCATCTTCATGGACATCCCGGAGTGCACTCCAAACCCTCGCGCTTCATAGCTGCAGGACGCCACCACGCCTCGATCGCCCGTCCCCCCAATCAAGATGGGCCGGCCTTCAAGGCGTGAGTCCATGCGCCGCTCCACCGACACGAAGAAGGTGTCGAGGTCCAGGTGCAGAATCGACCGCTGCCGCCCCGGATCGTGAGCTGAGAGGGTCGCCGGTGCCGGCACGGGGAGGGTGTTGGAAACGTCGTTCATGACACAGACCCGTCCAAAAGCGGAACGGGTCTGCTAAAATAATGAGCAAAACCAAAGAAACGAGCAAAAGCGCGTTTTTTTGGTCCGGCTCGGCCGGGAACGTCCGTCAGTTGCAGGAATCGCCGTACGACGTCAAGAAGATCAAGAGGTCGTTCACGTTCACGATGTCGTCGCCATTGAAGTCGGCGGTGCAACCGGACATGCACCCGTAGTCCGTGAGGAACAGGAGCAAGTCGGTCACATCCACAAACCCGCCGTTGTTCAAGTCGGTCGGGCATCCACATTCTTCAGGTGCCAACACTTCACCCACCAGGGTGCCCGTGCACGTGGGTTCTCCCATCACGGTGACGGTGAGGTCCACTGCGGTCCCAGACGCAGGCAGCGCCAACACCACGTTCCACGGATTGGCGCCGTCGTAGACCACCATCGAGTCATTCACGAGGATCACGTCACCGGCCGG
>DUHJ01000149.1:0-684 GCA_013330925.1 Candidatus Poseidoniaceae archaeon
GGACGGTTTCAACCCATGCCTCCATGCGATGGTTTCAAACCGAGCGGGTTGAGGCCCGGACATGGACGACGAGGTCGATGCCCTCGACGTGATGGAGGACGACGATGTCCTCGAGGTGGAGGAAGAGGTCCTTCACAACGCCATGGTGTGTCCGGCGTGCGATGAGTTCGAAGGCCATGACATCCTTGCGTCCAAACCCAAGGGCAAAGGGCATGACCATCGCGTGCGCTGTCAAGGATGCAGCCACGTGTACACCGTCCACCTCCGACCCCCTCGTGCGGTCACGGTTCCGTTCATGCTCACCGACGGACCACGAAGCGAAATGATCTCGCTTGAACTCGACGCGGACGAGATCCTCGATTTGGACGATGTCTTCGAGGACGGTGGGATGCTTTGGCGTGTCACCCACTTGGAAGATCCAGCAGGTCACAGCGTCAGTTCAGGACATGCCGAGGACCTTCGGCGTGTTGTTGCGCTCAGGGAGGACCTCATTCGCGTCCGTTTGACGTTGACCATTGGCGACCGATCACGACCAGACCACATGGTTTGTCCTCCGGACACCGCCTTCAAGGCGGGAACCATGATTGAGCACGGTGGAAGGACGTGGATCCTTCGAGCCATCCACACCGGACGGGCCCGCACCCTCAAGGGCACCGTTCAGGCAAGCCGTATCGTCCGGATGTA
>DUHJ01000149.1:995-3072 GCA_013330925.1 Candidatus Poseidoniaceae archaeon
CAGGCAAGCCGTATCGTCCGCATGTACCTCCACCAACCACCTGCGCCGGAACCCACGAGGCCGATGACAGGACGTGAGCGACGACAGGCGTGGAAGGAAGGACGCCTCGGGTTCAATCCAAACCCCGTTGAGCCTCGTACCCACGAAGACCACGGGCGACGGCGAGGACGTCGCTGATCACGGCCGGTTGGTCCACGGCATCAGGAAGGCCTTGGCCACTTGCGTGCCCACGGTGGGATTTTCCTTGAGTCGACGGATGCTGTACTCGTACCACTTCTCGCCGTACGGGATGTAGACACGGGTCCTGTGGCCTTGCTCCCGAAGGCCACGTCGCAACGGCCCTCGAACGCCCAACAGCATCTGAAACTCGTACCCAGGCCCTTTCCCGAGTCGCTCAGGCGGCGATGGGCTCCGAGGATCGTCCGCTCCACCCGGCGTCCATCCACCCGCGCTCAAGGCCTCCAACGATGCGTCGATGACCGCATCATCGTGCGATGCGATGGCCACGTAAGCACCACGCTCAAGTCCCCGGACGACACAGGCGACCGTAGCATCAGTGATGGCCTTCCTGGCCGTGTGGGCGATGGTTTCCGGTTCCAAGTATATCCCCTTGCAAATCCGATGATCGGCAGCGGTCCCGAGTTCTTCCGCCATGCGGTCGATGTCGTCCAGGGTTCTGAGCAGTCGTCCTTGCAACACGGTGCCCACGTTGACCAATCCCTCGCTGTGCAACGTGTGAACGACGTCAATGGTGGCGTCCGTCACGCGGTGATCCTCCATGTCAAGTCGAACGAACATGTCATGCTCCGCTGCTTCCTTGACCAAGCGACGGATGTTCTCCAAACCGGCTTGAGGATCGATCAGCAGTCCGAAGGCCGTCGGTTTGATCGACAGGTTTGCATCGAACCCATGCTCGAGAATTTGAGCCATCACCCTTCGGTACTCTTCCAAGAAGAAGGTGGCCTCATCCAACGACGTGATCTCTTCACCGAGCACGTCGATGGTAAAGCAGGCGCCTTGCTCGGTCAAACGGTGCATAACGCGTACCGCATCTTCGAGTGAGGCACCGGCCACGTACCTCCGTGAGATGTAGCGGACAAACCAGCGGGGCATGATGCCGGTCATGGCGACAATGGCCCGGGAGATGGGGCCTGCTTTCGCCATGGTTGTGGGTTAAGCCGACGCTTCTTGACGCTTCCTCGGGACTCATGCTCCTTCGAGCAAGGCACGATGGGCTGCAGAATCGATCACCTCGATGCCTCTGGCCTCAAGGTGGTCAAACAGGGCCTTTCGTTCCCAGCCGCGGAAGGATTTGCGATCGAGGCTGACCACCACCGATCGTTGGGGGTGGGCTGCACGGCTGGCCTCGATGGCGGCGTCCACCGCTTGCGACCAGCGACCGTCCACCTCACCCGCATCGTTTCGGACGAAGGGAAGGGAATGATTGGCGAGCATGTGGCCGAGAAGGGCACGGCTTTCGGAGGCCATATGATTGGCACGAGGGGCATAATGCCCTCCACCGAGGGTCACCAACACCGGAACGTCAGGAGGTGCCGCTTGTCGGACCTCACCCCTGAGTTCCTCATTGAGCACATCGAGAAGCACGTCCGCCCACACCTCCGCCGCGCCAGAATGACCCCACGTGTCTGCGGTCGAGCCGACTTCGAGAAAGGCTGCAGGTGCCTGTTGCCAAGGACCGTGATGGGTGACCTCCAAACTCACCTCAAATTCAGGAATTCGCACGTCATTGGCATGGCGGAGAAGCGCCCGCCAGATGCGTGCAAGACGTGGTGAAGGAGGTGGAGCACCACCGGCACGTCCACCGTACGGAGGTGCCTCGTCAGGATGCAGATGAGGGACACCGATCGGATGCACCGTGAGGCAAGGACGTCCACTCGCTGCAGCGTGTTTCGACAAGAAGAGCACGTCCTCGACGGCCTCTCCTGTTGCAGCACTCCACCGTTCGTCCAGACGGTCTTGATCGAGGTGAAAGCCCGGTCGGCACCAAAGGCGAACCTGCCCCCGAGCGTAGGCTAACGCCCCTTCGACGGGGTGACTGGGGAGCATCACGTCACGC
>DUHJ01000012.1 GCA_013330925.1 Candidatus Poseidoniaceae archaeon
ACCTGCGAAGAAAGAATTGCGGGACATCACCGCCTCGTTGGAGCGTTGCGAAGCCGAACTCGGGCGAGCGCTCGGCGAGTGATCATTCCTCTTCTTCGAGGGCCTTCAGCATCAGGTCCATGGCACGTTCGCGCTTGGCTTCCTCGCGCTCGGGCGATGACGCGAAGATGCGGAGGACAAGTGGATCGAGGAAGAGGGGCACCGCGAGGACCGCTCCGATCACGCCCGCCAGCCCAATGTAGGACGAATTGGGAACATACACGGCTCCTGGCCCACTGGAAGACAAGACCAACTTCAGCACACCAAGCCACGGAATTTCAGCGCCTGCCCGCCCGATGACCCAATCGGTGCGAATGGCTTCCACGATGCCATTTGCTCCGTGAACACCGGCCGAGCCGTTGGTGGCGCTGGGGCCTTGGTCCACGGAACATCGATTTGCATCACCAAGGGTCAGCAAGCCTTCGTGGGTCGGTTCCCACTGATGAACCACCAAGTAGGCCTCGGCGTTCCCATGCGCGGGGCGCTTGCAGTCGTAGTACCCCGCTTCTGTGCCGTCGAAGTGAACGGTGACCGTGCTTTGGTTGCGCACCGGGGTGCCCGGCACGTCCCAGGTCAGCACGCAGGTGCCCATGCCTCCGTCGAGGTCACGAAGGGTAGGATCCCATGCACCGCCTTCCGGACACGCCACGTCGTCGGTCGGTTCAGCGCTGTGCGGCTCGTCCATGCGATGGTTGGCCTCTGCCAGTGCTGCGCGGTCTGGGGTGGCCGTGGCGTTGGCCACAACCCTCAGGATGGCGCGATGGATGATGGGGGTCCCTTGCTCACCGTTTTTCTCGTAGATGACGACGTCTCCCTCCATGCCATGTGTGGCGTAGCCGAAGTCCGGATGGTTCGCTTGGGTGGCTTCGGCAAAAGTGACGATGCCGTCGGGGTTTCGTCCGTGCACGAGGATCAAATCACCGGCGTCAATGCTGCCGATTTCCCCGCCTTCGTCGTGGACCATCGAGGAGGATTCCACCACCACCAACGGCGGCATGGTGCCGGTGTGAAGGAACAATCCACCCACGAGCAGGGCGATCATCGCGACAGCGATGGCCACCTCACGAGCAAGCCTCGTGAGGGACATCGTTTCCGGAGCCGCCTCGTTCACCACAAGGCGAGGTCACCGGCGCCCGTCTTCAAGGAAACGCTTCCAGCGTTCGGCCCACCCTGCACCGAGGGCTGCAGCGGCTTCATCGCCCTCAGCCCGTCGCCTTCGCCGTTCGGCGATGCTCGACGTGGAGATGATCTCCTCGAGGTTGGCCACGTGAGCCCGGAGGCGAAGGAAGGGTGGAACGACCACCAACAGGACGACGGTGGAAAGCACAAGGACAGCGATGGCCAAGCCCGTCATTCCTTCCCACTCCGGCAACGGCCTCAAGGCCACGAGGTGGACCGCGGCCGCGAGAAAGGCGACGAGTCCCCCTCCGCTGGCGGTTGCGGTGATGGCCAAATGTTGGCCGTGGGCGCGGTCCCATGCACGTTGAAGGGCGGTCATGCAACCCCAAGGTCAACGTGACAACAAAGCGATTGCGGTGGACCACGGTTTCGCCCGTGCGACCAAGTGGTTGATATGCAACGCAGGATGTCCACAGCAAGGACCCCTGCGGTCCGGTGAGGGTATCCCATGCGCAAGGCTTTGTTTCTCACGCTTCTCTTCCTTGTCTCGTTGGCCACGCCTCTGGTCGGTGCGGCGACCACAGAGACGCAATTCAAGGACGGCACCACGTCGTACACGCACACCTTCAACAGCGCCGGAGAAGGCAGCGCCGGCCTCATCACCCTACCCTATGGTGCAGAGGTGACCGGGGCAAGGTTCAACCTCGTTGGAGAAGCCTCCCAAACCACCTACACGAACTTCACCACCAACAACCACTTTGGAGGAGAAGGCAGCGGCAGTTGGTCCGGTTCTCCTCCCTCTCCCTACACCAGCGGTAGCCGAAGCAACGTCCATGTCGAAAACACGGACGTCACCCTTCGCCCAGAACCCTCGACCACCTCGGGTAGCCTGACCTCGAGCAGCGCCATCAGCAACGTGGGTGCAGCCACACACAACACCACGGGTGGTTTCGTGGCGCTTGGCGATCAAGGGTACACCGGCGTGTTGACCCGATTCACTGCCATCAGCGCCCCCTCCACCGCAGCGTGGACCTACGCCGGGGTGAACATCGTCGTTGAGGACGAGATTCACCAATTCCGTTACACGAGTTCTTCCCTGTACAACACGCCGACCATCCAACGGTTCAACTCCACCACGGGAAGCTACATCGGCACCGCGAGCCTGAGTACCGGAACGTGCTCGTCCACGTCGGTACGGTACAACATCTACGACGCCACGATGGATTCCAATGGCGACGTGTTCTTGGCGCACTACTCCAGTTACCTCCTCTCGAAGTGGACCGTCAGTGAATCGTCGTGGACCTGCAAGAGTTCGTACAATTTCGGCTACCCCTACTACATCACCGGGGTTGACTTCGACGAGAGCACCAACAAACTCTGGGCGACGTACTACGACTCCAGTTCCTATCCGAATTACAACCAGTACCTGATGGAGCTCAACCCTGCGTCTCCCACGTCGATCAACGGCACGTGGAGCCTCGGTTCTTCCGCGGACTTCAACCACAAAGGCTCCTCAAACAATCCGCTTTCGGGCCTTGACGTGAACCATCCAAGGGTAACGGTGAACGAATACAACGTCCAGGGAAGCCGGCACCATCACTACTCCTTCAGCGGTAGCTTGCTGAACAAAGAAGGCTACCAAACCCTCCCTGGCGGTGGGCACTACGGTCTGGCGGAATACGACGAAGGCAAGCTGATGTGGGCGTGTTTCCACGTCTCGTACTGCAGCGGTTACGCCCGGCAATTCCAACTCGGTGGCGACGGCGCTTTGGTCGACGCTCGTAGCCCCTCGGGAACCTCCGCCACCGTCCAAGGGGCCACCACCACGATTTCGAATTCGGTGTCCTCCCTCAAACTCGCCGGCCTGTTTGCCTACACGCCCTCAGGGACCTCCGTTTCTGTGGAGGTGTCGAACGACGGTGGCACGACGTGGCTGACGATCACGCCCGGGCAAACCGTGAACTTCGCCGCTGCAGGCACGCAAATCACCTGGCGGGCCACCCTTTCCGGTACCGCTCAAGCCACGCCGATCCTGGACGGCGTTGTGGTGGAATACGTCAACCAATACGCTCGAAACGGCTACATCTACGGCTACCAATACACCGGAGGAACCACCACCGTGGTCGCCGCAACGGTGCATTGGAACGCCACGACCCCCACAGGGACCTCCATTCGCGTGAACCTTGCCTCCGGGTCCTCCTCCACCTCGTGCAACGCAGGGAGCACCGGTGTGGCTCAATTCACACAATCCGGTCAATCGAAGACCTTGACCTCCAGTTCCTACTACCAATGCTTCCGCATCGAGTTGTCGTCCACCTCGGTGTTGCGGTCACCGACGTTGGAGGACGTGCACATCCAATTCCACTCCAACGTTCCAGAAAACGTTGAGCTCAAGGTGGCCGGTTCGAAAATTTGGGATCGGCAGGGGGCCTTGTTTGGCGCCGCCACCGCCCAGAGCCAAGACCCCTCGTCGAGTTTCTTGAAGCGCTTCAACGACAACATTCCCGACACCGGTGCTGGGTTCGTTGACCTCGAGGTGTCCTTGGTGTCGTCCAAGCCCGGTCGCCTGATCCTGTCTTCGTTTGAGGTAACCTACACCATGCAAACCGTGAACCTCGCCATCCAGATTCCCGAAGGCGAAGTCCTCCACGCTCGGGCCGAACCCTACGAAGTCGTGACCCGCCACGTGATCGGTGAGAATGCGAACGGATTGCAAGAAGCCAGTTTGACCCTCTTGACCAGCCGTGCGTCGGCCAATCCGACCATGACGTGGAATCCAGGTGACGTGTTCCCTGCTCCCAACGACCCTGAGGATTACATCGAGCTGGATACTTCCTCGTACTCCGTGCTGAACAACGGCATCTTGGAAGTGCATTGGTTGTTCACCGTGACCGACCAGATGCCTGACATGGGCCAATTTGACGGTGCCGAGGTCATTGGAGGCGTCGGTTTCCGGACCAATTGCCTGGACGACTCCGGCTCAGCAGGATACAGTCCAGCCCTCCTCCAAGCGGACAGCCAATTGTTGGCCAACCGCTCGTACGGCCTTGGGTACCTCAAGGTCCGCGACAACGACGGTGAGTTGACCAGAGACGACGTTCCTGACCAAGGATGGGTCTCGGCCGGTGAGCAATTGCATTTCACCGGCGCGATGTGGTTCATGGACACAGAAGACGCGCCGCTTGACAGCGCCTTCGACGTGCGTGTCGCGCGGAACAACTACGTCGAAGCCACGGCGAGGGACACTTCGAACAACAACGGTTCGTTCTTCATCAGCATCGACGTGCCTGACCTCGACATTCCCGGAGGCATCACCTACGAGGTTCAAACCTACAACGAGAAGGATCCCACGCACGTGATGACGCCGAATTCAGATTGGTCGCGCACCTTCCGTGTCGACGGGACGGCTCCGCAACGGACCATGATTTTCCCTGCCGAGGAAGCCTACGAAGCCGCGTCCACGCAACAGCCTGTCCGCGTGCTGGTCAGCGACGACGTGGGCGTGCCCATGGAATTGACCCTGAACTACTGGGTTGAGCAGGACCATGACCTCAACCGAAACGGTGAGGCCGACCCGTCGGAATACGCCACCAAGCAAGTCTCCAATGATTCTGAATCCAACAAGAAGTGGTTCGCCACCACCATCGACCACAGCCGAAACCCGAACATGGGCCGCGTCTCTTACTTCTGGAGCGGCGGTGACCAAGCAGGAAATCCGTTGTACTACGAGGTGACGGGCCTCGATGATGAGCTCCTGCAACTCAAGGGCGAGCACGGCTTCAACTACGACGACGCCACGTTCAGGACCCGAAAGGACTCCTCGGCCATCTTCACGGGATTGGAGTGGCTGGGCCATGAGGACAACGCGCCGGTCTTTGCCGGATTGACGCAGACCATCACGCTCGGGTTCATCGACGCCAACACCGCCATCGATTTCGAACACATCAGCCTCGTGTTCGACTTTGAGGGGCCAAATCCCTCGCGTGACGCACAGCGCATCTCCTACTCAGGTCTCAATGACACCTTCTGGTCGGAGAGCCCCTTCATCACCATCCTGCCAACGAGCACGATGGTGGAGACGACCAACGAATCGGGTCTGCCGTGGATCATCGTGACCTTCCAGATCAAGTTCGGTTGGGATTGGCCCGACGAGGAGATGGGTGACGTCGCCTTGCTGTACAAGGAGCGTGCCTCATCCAGCGACAGCCGCATCCTGCTGCTGGAGCACACCTTCCGGGTCGAAAACGACCTCGTGCTGGCCTCGGATTCCTTTGCCGTCAACGACGTCAGTGAACCACGCACTGGTCCAGTCGCTGACGGAACGCGCGTTCGCAAGGACGACCGCCTTGCCTTCACTGGACGCGTCGTCTACGAAGGCTCCGACATTGCTGCTCCGCGTGACCTCGGCATCCTCGTCGACGTGTTCGACGGTGAGAAGACCTGGTCGGACGGTTCCCTCACCGAGAACGGCGGCTATGAAGTCGAAGTGCCCCTCTCTTCAGCCACCACGCTGCAGTCTTCTCCGACGAGAACGTGCTTGATCTCCATCACGAACATCCCAGGTCGCGGCGAGGACATGACCGGCACCCTGGTGTCGACCACCCTCCGTGTGCTCGTCGATGACGCAGCACCCCGCGTGACACGACGTGTGGCCCCGCTGAACGTCATCGACGTCTCCGCCGACAACGACCTCAGTTCTGTGCCGGTGGAATTCCTCGGGTCTGAGGACGCCGACCTGACGGGCTCGGTGCAGTACGTGCATTGGGTGATGCGTGACGAAACTCGAACCATCACCATCGGTGCAGGTTCCAGCCCCCTCGGCATGCGCCAAGACGGGATGATCGTCACGTGGACCGGATCCGTTGACCTGACCGCAGGCGGGACCATCGTCCCTCGTGAAGGCGACTTCGTCGGCTTCTTCGTCTCAGGTTACGACGCTGCAGGAAACGACTTCCCCGTGGTTTCCAACTCCGAGGCAAGCCCCATTCCCGAACTTGCGGAAGACGACACCGATTTCGAGCGTCAATGGGTTCGCCTTGGTGCGGTTGGCCCAGAACTTCGTGTCTCTTCCATCGCCTTGTCGGACGACCACATCGCGCCTCGTTCAACGGTGTCGATCACGGTCGGCGTTCAGAACGTTGGTGGTGAAACCAACACCTCGTTCAACGTCGCCTTCTACGCCGGAGATGCCGAGAAGCCCTTCGCCACGAGGTCCATGGCTGGACTCGGGGCTGGGGAGGTCGTTGAACTGGTTCAATCGTGGACGGCTGAGGAAGTCGACCGGATTCGCGTGGTCGTGGACGAAGAAAACGTCGTTCCAGAAGCCAACGATGACGACAACGAAGCCGAGCACGGCCTCGAAGTGGCGTATGCTGCAGGCTTTGGATGGCGGGACTCCTACCGTGAGAACCCGCTGGCTTGGCTCTTCTCCATCGTCGGTTTGATCCTCATCAGCTTGGTGGGCACCGTCGCCCAACGTACGGCCATCGACCACGGCGAAGGCGCCTTCTTCGACGACGAGGAGGAAGCCTGGGGCGAGGAAGACTTCGACGAGGAAGACGACGAGGAAGACGACGAATTCGACGATTGACCGGCCTATACCGGTTCATCGGCGAGGGCCACCGCAAGGACCGCTTCGGCTTTGACCGGACCAAAGTTGTGCGAATCCTCGCTCCCTAACGGATCGGGTTGATCGCCTTCGAGGAACAGTCGACCGTCCTCTTCCACGTGACGAACGCGCTTCACTACCTTCACTTCCGGCTTGAGCGGGTGCTGAGCCAACACCACGGCTCCGGTGGGAATTGCTTCGCTGCCTTTGATCAGGACGAATGTAACGACCTGTTGGTCGGTGTACGTCGGCCACATGCTGTGGCCGTTGATGCGCACCTGGACGTGGTCGTCCATGTTCCGGCCTCAGGAGGCGCGGATCCAGGGGACGTCTCGGCCCTTCACGGCCCAGAACATGGCGTGGATCTCCTCGACCGCATCCATGAGTTCCTGAGCGTGAACTGCGGAAACTTCGACCTTGCAAGCCGAGCAGAGCTTGGCGGCCTTCCAGAAGACGGTGTGCAGGTCAGGGTTGGCCTCAAGGTGCTGGGGCTTGAAGAAGTCCGTCCAAAGCACCAGCAATTCCTTCTTGCACTTCTGGGCTTCTTCTTCCTTGATGGCCGCGTAGCGGGACATGGTGTTGAGGTAGGACGCCATGGCTGCAGCATCGGAGGTGTCCGGGCAGCTGTGGCCGAGCATCTTGTTGGTCATCGATTGAACGGCTTCGGCGGCCACGCGGGCGCTGGCAGGGTCGTACACGCCGCAGGGTCCGTCACAGTGGGCTTCGGCCTCGATCAGAGGGGTCGTCATGGTGCAGATGATTCGCCACCGCCCTATCAACCTGTTTCCGGTCGTCGGCACCCGCAACACCTCGGTCGCAAGGGCTAAGTGAGCCGCGTCCAGCGGAGTGGTGCACAAGGGCGTGTAGATCAGTTGGAAGATCGCTTCGTTCGCAACGAAGAGGCCGCGAGTTCAAATCTCGCCACGTCCATTTCACCGATTTTCACCACGACGCTCTTGCTCATCGGTGTAGCGACGGTGCCGGCATGCGCCCCTGTCCACGCGTAGCGCCACGGTCTCAATCGCCGTCCACTATGCCGTTCGCCTGGTCCGCATTTGAAAATCGGCTGATGAAATCCCATACGATTTGTACGGTATCGACGTTCGTTGGGTTGTCAACGTCGCTGTTGGTGTAGGGGACGTGGTGGGCATAATTGAGGGTCACCAGTTTCACTTCGGTCCCAGCGTCACAATCGTCGTACCCCATGATGGAGTAATCGGCGTACTGCTCGAACATCTTCGGGAGGTTTCCGTTTCCGACACATCCGTTCATGTTGCCCCAATCCATGATGTTCTGAATGGCGCCTTCTTCTCCGCTCAGCGAGCCGTCAAAGTACATTGACGAGGAGTAGGACGTACCGTAGGGAATCACCGCGTCGAGGACGCCGTGAACTTCGATCAGGGAGACTGGAGAGTACGACGGGTGTGGGTCCTCAAGGAGGTACAGCGCCATGCAACCAGCGGCAGCCAGGGTGCTGCTTGCCTCGTTGGCGAGTTTGTGGGTCATCGCGCAACCGTTGGAATGACCTGTCGAGTAAATCCTCGACGCGTCAATGGAATGGTTGGCTTGTACTGCTTCGATGGCGGAGAGAATGAATCCAACGTCGTTGATGCCGCTGTCTTTTGCTTCGCCGCAACACCACCCTGCATTCCAAGAATTCTCTATGCCCTGGGGATACATCACCACCACGTTGTGCGCCTCGGCAATGGCATCGAATTGTGAATAATTGTACAATTCGCTGTTCGTGCCCCCAAATCCATGCAGATTGACCAACAACGGGTGTTGGACCTGACGATCGTATCCACTCGGGATGTGGGTGAACCAACACCGTTCGAGGCCATCAAACTCCATGCATTCGTCGATCAACGCCGGCGTCTCGGGTGCAACGTCATCCGGCTCAACCGTTGGTTCAGCGTTTGAGTCCATGTCGGAAATGCAACCGCTCATCGCCATGGTGAGGAGCATAAGGCAGCAGAGCTTGGCCACGTTCCTCTGCACATGACAGGGTCAAATTCTGTGGCAATAAGGCTAACTCCGTTCTTGAGCGCCTCCCTGCTGCGGGATGAAATGGAAACCGTGCTCTCTGGGACGAAGCGGTGACCTCAAGGCCCACGGGCAGCCGACTGGACGCGAGGTGCGGACATGACGACGGTGTTCGATGCGCTGCACCCTTCCCTCCAAACGGCCGTTGAGGAGCGGGGTTGGTCGCCCACGCCGGTGCAAGACCTGGCGCTTCCGGCCTTGGCCGGGGGCGAGGAAGGCATCGTCGTTGCCCCAACAGGTTCGGGCAAGACCATGGCGGCCGTTTTGCCCCTGCTTCACCGTTGCCTTGAGGAAGCATGGGACCCTTTGGCCATCCTCTACATCACGCCACTTCGGGCCCTCAACCGTGACGTGGACCGACGCCTCATCGACCTCGCAGAATCTGTTGGGCTGCGCGTGGGTTTGCGCCATGGGGATACCTCGCAATCAGAGCGGCAACGGCAGGTAAAGCGGCCACCGCATCTCTTGGTGACCACCCCCGAGACCTTCCAGTTGATGTTCACCGGGCATCGGCTCAGGGCCTTGCTGCGCAGCGTTCAAGCCGTGGTTGTGGACGAGGTGCACGACCTCGCGTCAAGCGAGCGCGGCTGGCAACTCTCCGTCGGATTGTCGAGGTTGGATCACATGTGCGGGCGGCGCGTCCAACGCATCGGCCTGTCGGCGACCGTGGGAAACCCTGCGGACGTGGCCGAATGGCTCGCACCCGGGCGGGGCAAGGCGATGGTGGCGGTGGCCCCTCGCGAAACAGAACTGACCGTGGAATCTGAGCCTCCTGAGCCCCAAGACGAGATTGGAGCGGTCGAGCAAGCGCTTTCCACCCGCGCGCACGCCACCTTCCGTCGGTTGATTCGCCAGGTCGAAGCGACCCCTCAAACCCTCGTGTTCGTCA